>JBGTDH010000626.1:0-4485 GCA_041748435.1 Pirellulales bacterium | reverse complement strand
TGGGATTTGCAGAAGGGCTACGATCGCTACCTGCCGCAGATCGATCAGCTCGTTTCCGCGCTATTCACCGATCTGGAGAACCGCGGCCTAAGCGAGAAGGTGCTGGTCCTGCTGTGCGGAGAGTTCAGCCGCACGCCACGCATGAACAACGGCGGCAACGGCGGCGCACCCATGAGCATGGGCACGCCGGGGCGAGATCACTGGGGCAACGCCATGTTCTGCCTGATGGGAGGCGGCGGAGTGAAGGGGGGCCGCATCGTCGGGTCGACCAACCGCCTGGGCGAAGCGCCGAAAGACCGGCCCATTACACCGGCCGACATCCACCACACGATCTACGACGTGCTGGGAGTTGATCGCACGGTGAGCTTCATTAACCACTCCGGCCGCCCGATTGCCGCACTGGAACCCGGCGAGGTCATCCGCGAGCTGCTGTAGCATCCGCGGAACGTACGCGCCGACCGCGCTCCCCCGCCAACCCCGTTTCTTCTCCCAAGGCGGTCGAGGCTGGCGATGAAAATACTTTCGCCATCGAAACTATCATGCTTCGCGCTCTTGGCGACCTTCGCGGTAAATCTCGTCATCGGCGAACACCCGGTCCACCGCCAAGGCGGGAAGTACGCGAAGTCGTTTGTGAGCCGAGCGAGGCGGCGAGACCGAATTTATTACTTAGCTTGCACAAAGATTATCGCGGAACGAGGTTATCCGCTCGCTCATTGATATAAAACTCGATATACGTGTAGCCCTGATGGCGGTCCCCTGCCGACACACCCGCCAGGACCGTCGTCTTTGCATCGGCCGGGTCCTGGGGATTGAGGCCGTGGGCATTCTCCCACGCGTCGGGCATGCCGTCGGTGTCCCTATCCAGGGGAGCTTTTCCAGTGGCGAGGCCTTCCAAAAACCATTCGTCGGTTGGCTGCAAGGGGGCGTTTCTCCCCCACGCGCCGGTCTTGCTCGCGACTTCCTCGACGGTCCGTTTTGTCACGCGGTCTCTCGGCCAGCAACCAGCCTTGGCCAGCACCAGGACGTAAACCTTCCGGGCGTCCACCATTTGAACCGCAGGCACTTTGGCGGGCACCACAATTTCGCGCCCGTTGTTGTTGAATTGGATCCACCGCGGAACGCCTCCCGGCTGGTTGGCGGGCTTCCAGTGCCTTGGATGGCCCTGGTAATCCCAGTCCTCGAAGTAGTTATCCTTGACGTAGTAGTCCATCTGTGGCGAAAGGGCGTAAGGATACATCCTTTCCATGGTCTGCGGGCCGCGCTTGTAATAGTTCCTGTGAAGATTCACGGGGCTGCGCGCCCGGTTGCCGTGACCGTCATCGGTGTATCCGCCCCGGCAGTTGTAAATGAGGTTATTGCAGAAGTCGCCTGCCGCATTTTCCCGGTAGGGGGCCATGCAAGGAACCCTGCGGCCATGATGTGCCCACAGGTTGTGATGCACGGAGACCGCGCCGTTATCCTCCGCGGCGGAAATGATCCCGTAGTTATGCGCCCCCTTGCTGTGGCCCTTGTCGTCGGATTCCTCGACCGAGCACCATTGCACCGTCACATCGTGAGCGTGATACAGGTCAATCACCTCGTCGTTGCCCCAGCAAAGGGAGAGATGGTCGAGGATGATGTTGTACGTTCCCGTCTTCCCGGGCCCCAACCCTCCCATTTGGATGCAATCGCCACCGCTTCCCTTATCGGGATTCCTGCGAACGCGCAAGTTGCGAATGATGATGTCGTGAACGCCATGATCGTAACTTGAAATCATGCCTTCAATCGTGATGCCGGCTCCCGGCGCCGTCTGACCGGCGATCGTGAGATACGGCTTGGTGATGCGGATGTTTCCTCGGATGACGCCGCTGACCTCGAAGACCACGATTCGCGGCCCCGACGTTGCGCAAGCTTCGGCCAAGCTTCCCGGCCCGGAGGCATTGAGATTGGTCACTTGGATAACCTTGCCGCCTCGCCCACCGGTAGCAGCGGCCCCCCATCCCTCAGCGCCCGGGAACGCCCTTACCTCAGGGCTCTTCGCCTCTGCTCCCACAGCCGGGTCGATCGACAAAACAGCAAATAGACACACACCGGCCGCCGCCTCAAGGATGCTTGCTTTCATAACTGCTCATGATAATCTCCTGCGGAGTCTTCGGTCGAGGAGGCGGGCGACTCACTGTACCTGCCGCGGGTTGAGATGCAAAAATGCAACATCGGGATACGTGAAACCATCAAGGCCGGCGAAGCCCAGGTTGGGCACATACTTTAGATGCGCTGGCAGCGTTTCGGTGGCGTCATGATACGTCAAGACTCCGTGCTGCGGGTCGGAATAGTCGAGATCCTCGATCACGGGTTTGACACTTGCAGACCCAGGCGGCTAGACTCGCAGAGGACGAATAGAGTGCTGATGCCCGCGATTCCTGCCAAGTTTGCCGTTCACAACACGGCCCCTCCTGCCCCTGGTCTCATCGATGCGTGTTCGCCTGCTGCTGCTGATCGCGGTCTGTGCGAATGCAGCGCTGGCTTGCGCGGCGGACGAGCAGGAGGAGTTCTTCGAGAAGAGCGTGCGGCCGGTGCTGGCCAAGCGCTGCTTCAAGTGTCATGGCCCGGAGACGCAGGAGGCCGAGCTGCGGCTCGATTCCCGCGATGCCGTGCTTCGCGGTGGGCAAAGCGGGAAGGTGGTCATTCCCGGCGATCCGGACGCCAGCCGCCTGGTGATTGTGCTGCGGTACGATGCCGATGTGCAGATGCCCCCCGAAGGCAAGCTGCCCGCCAAGGAGTTCGAGGCCCTGGTTCAATGGGTGCGCCTGGGCGTGCCGTGGCCCAAGTCGGACGAGCCGAAGAGCGAACCGAGCAAGACGCCGCCCGCGCGGGACATCAACCAGCAGGTGATCGAGTCACGCGCGGCGCACTGGGCCTTTCAGCCGATTCGTTTGCCCGCCGTGCCCGCGGTTGATGAGGGGCAGCCCGTTGGATCGGAGATCGATGCGTTCGTCCAATCGCGGTTGAAGCAGGCGGGCATCGAACCTTCGCCGCCGGCAGATCGCCGCACGTTGTTGCGGCGGGCGAGCTTCGATCTGTTGGGTCTGCCTCCTACGGCAACCGAAGTCGCGGCGTTCGAGGGGGATGCCTCGCCCGAGGCCTGGAGTCGCGTGGTCGATCGGCTGCTGGCTTCGCCGCACTACGGCGAACGCTGGGGCCGGCACTGGCTCGATATCGCGCGCTATAGCGACACCAAGGGCTACGTCTTCACGGAAGACAAGCGATATCCTTATGCCTACACCTATCGCGATTATGTGATTCGCTCGTTCAACCAGGATTTGCCGTTCAACCAGTTCGTGCTGGAGCAGGTGGCTGCCGATCAGCTTCCGCCGCGCGAAGAGGGCCTCTCCCTGGCGGCGATGGGTTTTTTGACCGTGGGCCGCCGATTCAGCAACAACACGCACGATATTATCGACGACCGCATCGACGTGGTCTCGCGCGGCCTGCTGGGGCTTACGGTCGCGTGTGCCCGTTGCCACGATCACAAATACGATGCGATTCCCACGGCCGACTATTACTCGCTGTACGCGGTGTTCAACAGTTGCCAGGAGCCCAAAGAGCTGCCGCTCATCGGCAAGCTGGAAGAGGGCGAGGCCTATCGCAAGTTTCAGGAAGAGCTGGCCAAATTGGAAGGAGAGCTGAACGGCTATCTGGCCAAGGAGCGCCGCGAGCTGCAGGAGGAGTTTCGCACTCGCACGGGCGATTATCTGGCTCAGGTCGTGCTAGTGAAGCTTGATAAGAATAGCCGCCAGGATCCGTATTTCTCCATCTCAAGGGGCGAAATGCGGCCGCAGATGGTTCGCCGCTGGCGAGACTTTCTGGCTCGCACGGCCGACACGCCTGATCCCGTTTTCGGGCTGTGGCACGAGCTGACGAGTGCCCCGCCCGAGGAATTCGAGAGTCGCGCGGCGGCGTGTATCGCACGTTTGCGAGAGACGGAAGCCAGCGCGGAAGCGAAGCCCGTCAACCCGCTGGTGCGCGAGGCGTTCCTGAATAAGCCGCCGGATGATCTCTTGGATGTGGTTCGTCTGTACGACAAGCTGCTCGTCGCTGCGCACCAACAATGGACGGCGCTTCTGGCGGAACAGCAGAAGACCGGCGGCGGCGATCCGCCTAAGCAACTCCCCGATGCGGCGGCCGAAGAGCTGCGGCAGGCGCTGTATGGTTCTGCGGCGCCCGCGACACTCAAGACCGAAGAACTGGACGGCTTGTTCGATCGCGCGACGCGCAACAAGAGCGCCGAGCTGCGGAAGAAGTCCGATGGCTTTAAGGCCGGCTCCCCCGTCGCGCCCCCGCGGGCCATGGTCCTGCGCGATGTCGAGCGGCCGACCAATGCACGCGTGTTCCTGCGCGGCAACTCCCGCAACCCGGGACCCGAGGTGCCGCGGCAGTATCTGGCGGTGCTGGCCGGCCCACAGCGTCAGCCGTTTTTGCAGGGGAGCGGCCGCTTGGAGCTCGCGCGGG
>JBGTDH010000625.1:0-4828 GCA_041748435.1 Pirellulales bacterium | reverse complement strand
CACCGGCGCCGGCTCCACCGGCTGGCTCTCCAGTGTGTTTAACATGGCCGATGGCCTGGACGCCTGGCGCGGCATCCAGCCGCGCGAGCGATTGCGGCTGGAATGGGACGATCCCCGCTTGGTCTGGGCCGTGCGCGAGCCGTTTGTGAGCAAGCACTCGCGGGCCAACCTGGTGGCTGGCCTGCTCGAGCAAGGCCACGAGCTAATCGTGGAGTCCCAGATGCCCGAAGGAGGCGTGATCTTCTCCGACGGCATCGAATCGGACTTCCTGCAGTTTACCAGCGGCGTCATCGCCCGCATCTTCGCCTCCCAGCAACGCGCCCAACTGGTCATCGGCTGATTTAGACCGGGCATCCCGCCGGTTAAAAGTTTATGCTGTATTAATCCCCGTGTTCCGTTCTCAGCAAAGCGCTACCCATGAGGTCCACGCCTGTTCCATCGCTCGTGGTGTGCAGCATCTCCGCGTGGCTCCTCGCCAGCCTGGCCCTGGCTGCGGACGAGAGAGTGGAGGAGCTGTTCGCGCACCGCGTGCTCCCCTTGATGAAGCAGAAGTGCTTCACCTGTCACGGCGACGATCCCGCCGAGGTGCGCGGCGAGCTCAATATGCATTCCCGCGCGGGACTGTTGAAAGGGGGCGAGAGCGGCGAGCCCTCAATCGTCCCGGGTAAACCGGTGGAGAGTCCGCTGTATCTGGCCGTGATGCGGATGAGCCACCAGTGGTCGGCCATGCCTCCCAAAGAGAACGATCAGCTCAGCGGCGAGCAGAAAGAGCAAATCAGCCAATGGATCGCCGGCGGCGCCCCCTGGCCGGATAGTAAGCGAATGGCCGACATCGTGCGTGACTCCGGCGACAAATGGAACGCCGCGACGGGCGTGATCGTGCCCACCAGCGGCGGACTGGCTGCGGAGTGGACCAACCGCCGTTACGCGCCCGAGAACCTGTGGGCGTATCAGCCGCTCCGGAAGGATGAAGGCGGAAGGATGAGAAGCAAGGATGAAGGCGGAAGGATGAAGGATGAAGCAGAGGGCGTGATTGATGCCTTGATTGAGAAGGGGTTGGAGAACATAGGGATTGAGGCGGCGCCGTTGGCGGATCGACGCACGCTGTTGCGGCGCGCGACGATGGACTTGTTGGGTCTGCCGCCTTCGGCGGAGGAGATCGACGTGTTTCTGAAAGATCCCTCGCCGGACGAGCAGGCTTTTGCCCGTGTTGTAGAGCGGCTGTTGGCATCGCCGCACTACGGCGAGCAATGGGGCCGGCGCTGGCTGGATGTGGTGCGCTACGCAGATTCCTCCGGATACGCCAACGACTACGAACGCGGCAACGCCTGGCGTTATCGCGACTACGTCGTCCGCGCCTTTCACCAAGACAAGCCCTACGACCAGTTCATCTTGGAGCAAATCGCGGGCGACGAACTCCTCGAGGAATCTCCCCCTCTGCCTCATCCTTCATCCTTCATCCTTCATCCTTCTCTTCATCCTTCCGATTCCCTCATCGCTCTCGGCTTTCTGCGCATGGGTCCCTGGGAGCTCACCGGCATGGAGGTGGCCAAGGTCGCCCGGCAGCGGTTCTTGGACGATGTGACCGATGCGGTGGGCCAGGTGTTTATGGGGCATATGCTGCAATGCGCCCGCTGCCACGATCACAAGTTCGATCCGGTTCCCACGCGGGACTATTATTCTATTCAGGCCGTGTTTGCTTCCACGCAGCTTGCCGAACGCGCCGCTCCTTTCTTGCCGGAGGAGAACACCGCCGGCTTCGAGGAGCAGAAGCTCCTCGAGCAACGTGGCAAGTTTTATCAACAGACGCTTGCGCCGCTGGCGAAGAAGTGGACCGTTGACGCCGCGCGCAAGTGGTTTGCGGACAATGGTCGAGACGTCGCGCCGTTCGAACAGGCCGTGGCCGACCTGGAAGCCAAAAGGCCAGGCCAGGATCTCAACGCGCAGGAAGTGCGCAACTTGCTCGCCGAGCGGAAGGTGCATCCCGATCTCATCCCGCCGCAGAAGGTGGGCTGGACTCCCCAAGACTTTGGCATCGAACGCATCGCGCGCAAAGGGCAGGAGCGATTGAAGTGGCGGATGGAACGTTACGAACCTTTTGTGCTCTCTGTTTACAACGGCCGCACGGCCAGCCCGCGGGCCGTCACGTCTCCCACGCGCATGCCGGCAGATCGGATGGAAAAGGGCGAACTCGAAGCGACTTGCATTCTAGCCGGGGGCGATCCTTTCTCTCCCACGCAACCCGTGACGCCGGGCGTGCTGAGCGCCGTCGAACATCGGCTGGCCTCACAGAGCGTAGCTCCGCCGCGTTTCCCCGAGCCTCCGCAGAGCATCTCCGGCCGCCGCTTGGCCTTGGCCCGTTGGATCGCTTCGCCGGACAATCCGCTCACGGCGCGGGTAATGGTCAATCGCATCTGGCAAGGACACTTCGGACAGGCGATCGCCGGCAATCCGAACAATTTCGGCGCCACGGGAAAGAAGCCCACGCATCCGGAGCTGCTCGATTCTCTGGCGTCGCGGTTCATCGCCTCGGGCTGGTCGGTCAAAGCGATGCATCGACTGATGATGAACTCGCAGGCCTATCGTCGCTCGTCGCAGCATCCCCAACCGCAACTGCTGGCGGAGAAGGACACCACGGGCACAAGCTACGCCGCCTTCCGTCCGCGAAGGCTGGATGCCGAGGAGCTGCGTGATGCCCTTTTATGGACCTCCGGCGAATTGAATCGCACCGTGGGAGGCATTCCCATTCGACCCGAGATGAACCTGGAAGCCGCTTTGCAGCCGCGGCAGGTGATGGGCACATTCGCCGAAGCGTGGCAACCTTCGCCGCGACCCGAACAGCGGCACCGCCGCTCTCTGTATGCCCTGCGGCTGCGCGGCCAGCGCGATCCGTTCCAGGAAGTTTTCAATGCTCCCACGTCGGATCTCTCGTGCGAAGCCCGCGAGGCCAGCACGGTCACGCCGCAGGTGTTCGCGTTGTTCAACAGCGAAGCCTCGTTCGATCGCGCGCTGGCGATGGCCAACCGTCTGATGAAGATTGGCGCGGCAGACAAATCGCACGTGATCGGCGCGGCGTTCCAACTCGCCTTCGGCCGACCGGCCACGCCAGCGGAACAGACCGCCAGCCTGGCACACTGGGAGCGGATGACGGCCCGTCATGCCACGCTCACGTTCGAGCGACCCTCGTATCCGCGGCAGATCACGCGCGAGGCGGTGGAAGAGAACACCGGAGAGAAGTTCACCTTCGTGGAACCGCTGGAAGTCTACGCAGACTTCATTCCCGATCTGAAGCCGGCCGATGCCTCTCCCGAACTCCGCGGCCTGGCCGAAGTCTGCCTCGTGCTGCTCAACTCGCACGAGTTCGCGTATGTGTACTGAGTACTGAGTACTGAGTACTGAGCACCCGTGCCGAGCTGCAGCGATCACGCATTACGGCGCCGTGATCGATCCATAGGTATCCGGTCGGCGGTCGCGGAAGAATTGCCAGACATTCCGCACTTCCCGAATCAGGTCGAGATCCAGATCGGCCACCACGATTTCGTCCTTGTCGCGGCAGGCCTGCGCAACGATCTGCCCGCGCGGGTTGCAGAAATAACTCTGACCGTAGAACTCGCCGATCCGCCACGGTTCCTCGAAGCCGGGGCGATTGATCGCGCCCACCCAATAGGCGTTGGCCACCGCATGCGCCGGCTGCTCCAGCTTCCACAAGTATTCGCTCAGACCCGCCACGGTGGCCGACGGATTGAACACAATCTCGGCGCCGTTGAGGCCTAGGCAACGGGCACCCTCCGGAAAGTGGCGGTCGTAGCAGATGTAGACCCCCACCTGGGCGTAGCGCGTGTTGAACACCGGATAGCCGAGGTTGCCGGGGCGGAAGTAGAACTTCTCCCAGAAGCCGGGGTTCACTTGCGGAATGTGGATCTTGCGAAACTTTCCGAGATAGCTGCCATCGGCATCAATCACGGCCGCCGAGTTGTAATACAAGCCGGGAATGTCCTCTTCGTAGATCGGCGCCACCAGCACCATCTGATGCTTGCGGGCCATGCCTTGCATCAGGCGGATCGTGGGACCATCCGGAATGCGTTCCACCATCTCGTACCACCTGGCATCCTGCTCGGCGCAGAAGTACGGCCCGTTGAACAGTTCCTGCAGGCAGACGACCTGCGCTCCCTGCTGCGCCGCCTGTTCGAGGAGCGCCACGTGCTTATCGGTCATGGCCTGTTTGATCTTGGCCACGGGCGACGTCGCCGGCTCGCACAGCGTCGCCTGAATCAACCCACCGCGCACCATCCGCGTCATGAATGCTCCTCGTAGCAAGTGAAAAAGAACGTCCCTATAATACGCCGTAGCATGTTCAACCGTCCTAGACGGTCGTCGGATTGGGCTGTCCGGCATATCGGCCAGCCGCGAATCGAAGTATCATGGCTATTAGTGCTGCAAACCTGATTCTGTGCAACGCAGTCTATGAAGACCCGGTGAGTCACAACATCACCTTGCTTGGCATTTTCACTGCCATGCGGGCGACGAAGTTTCCTACTGCCTACCGGAACCTTAGCATTTATGCAGTCTTGAAAGGAATTCCAGGTCATACCGGCGAAGTGACCGTCTCCTGCAGATCAGTGCAAAGTGAAGTGGAATGCGCCAGGGAACGGCAAAGAATCCAGATCGGCGAACTGGGGATGCGTCATCTTCATATCCGACTGGGTGAAATACGGTTTCCCGAAGCGGGTGAGTATCAGTTTTCGTTGGCATTCGACGGAGCTGTCGTTGCTGAGAACGAATTGTTTGTGATGAAGGTTGAGTAGCATGAATATCAACGCGAATACTC
>JBGTDH010000624.1:0-5644 GCA_041748435.1 Pirellulales bacterium | reverse complement strand
GGCAGAGCCTCCGGCCGGCGCGGTTGTGCCGCCATCCTCCAGCTTCTGATAATTAAAGCGATCGTTTTTCAACTGGCCATAGCCGGTGTAGATCACGCGCGAGTATTGAGGATCGTAGGGATCGCGCGTTTTGGAATTGGTGGATGACACCAAGTCCATCGTCTGCAACAGCCGGCGGCGCGTGCGGATCTTGCCCGTCACGGCGTCGTTGTCGCGCATCAGCCTCTCCAGTACGGCGGCCGGGATGTAACTCTCGGCGCCTTGCATGCCCACGGTCTGGGCGGAGTTGTTGCACATATTCTTGTAACGCTGGTAGCGCACCAAGGGGAAGCGTCCCACGTCCGGCACGCTGAGGCTGCGGGTTGCTCCATCGGCCAGCGTGAGCTCGGCCTCCAGTTGATGGTCGGTCCCCAGCGGAAGCACGGGATCGGGGTTGCCGTAGGTGTAGAAGAAGTCGTAGCCCGACTCCATGTACAGCAGCTCCGTATAAGCGGAGAGGAAGCGGACATTGCCCAGTTTGCGGAGCAAGACGCTGGCAGTGTTGTCCCGGGGGTTGGAGACGGCGGCCGCACTCACGGCGAACAGGTGAGCGAACAACAGCAGGCTCACAACCGTGCGCACTGTTTGGGACGGCATTGCCTCGTGGGCCGAATCTACGGCAGGATCAGGTTTCATCGGTTATGCGGGCCAAATGCCAGGGGTCAACGCGCAGGAATGTTGCACTTCTTATATGTAGGTCGCAAAAAGACCCCACGCGCGTGCATCACGTCGATTTTTTGCCGCATTGCCCCCTAGGAAGGCACCCCGGAACGAAGGAAGAAGATCATCGACCAGAGGCGGTCCATCTCGCCCCGGTCGATCACTTCAAGCGGTTTAAGTCCGTCGAAGGACTGATTGGGCGTCTGAAGCCATGTGCCGAGGGAATCTTTGTTGATGACGTCGCTCAAGGCGTTAGTCAGTCGCTCCAACTCGTTCAGGCGGCGGGCAACTCCTTCGGTGGGACGCGAACCGCTTTCGAGTGTTGCCAAAGATCGCACGGAAACGGGCAACATGCGAGCGAAGACCGCCTGGTTCAATTGCAGTCGTTTGCGAAGGACCACAACCTTGCCGGACCTGGGGGACGTCAAGAATACCTTCGCCCGTCGTACTTTCGGCTTGGCTAGGGCGCGGTCCTGCTTCTTGATGCTCGTTTTGCGTTTCGTGAGAACCGCCATCATTGACCTCCGTTCAAACAGGACGTGCCACTTCCAATCAAATTATCGGCACGGGAGACGCCCGGATCAAGCACACTTGCATGCAAACTTGCAGATAGCTCAGGTGGCCAGACTACTTGCATGCAGTACGCCGAGTTGGCTGCCCGACCGTAGATTGGCAGGAAAAATGAGCAGATTATGGCCATTCTGATCGGCGGCCGAGGGCACGATCAATCCCTCCAGGCCGACTGCCGCGGCAGCCTGGCCGATCCTCTGCGTAATCGGCTCTCGACCTGCCGCTGCCTCTTTTCGCCAGTCCACCGTGAGCATTCGTTCCAGCGACACTTGGAGCCGCCGGCGAATGACGCCCTCCCGGAAATCCAAGACGTTCTGAAGCTTGGCTTCGATGGCCACAAACGTACGCGGCATGGCGTCCTCAATGGGCACTTCATAATAGCGGTTGTGGGCTAAGGTTTCTGCCATCGCTGTTTCCGGCGACAACGAGCCGTAAACCACGGCGATCCCCGCGGGATTCCAGCGACCTCCATGAAGTTTGCTGCCTGCACCCGTCAGCAAATCAGATTCCTTGGCATACTTTGGCGTACTCGACCGATAGACCGTTACCACCACAGCACCTGCTGCGGGCAGGAGCCGCTCCAATCGAACCTCAAGCTGGTCCCGCGTGGTTTTTCCCATGCCATCATGTTCTCGAGTGGCTGGTTATGGTTCCTGCGGAAATGAGAGTGTATCAGCGACGGCAATAAATGCTTGGGAACTGATTCCGTGGGCGCTGCGTCTAAGCCTCCGATTTCGAGCTGCTCACCGGCTCATTCGGGCGCTGCTTGCGCTGATCATAACCGCTGCCTATCATAAGGAATCGGCCATGTCTCGATTGCTCCCCCCTCCGAGCGCTTCAGCGTCGCTATTCGCCCTGCTAGCACTGGTTGCCACGGGAAGTTATGCCCACGGCGCCGCTTCCGACAAGGCCGCGGAGAAGGATGTGGGGCAAGGCGCGCTGCGGATCGTGCAGGAAGATGGCGGGATCGTCGAGTGCCCGCTCAAGCATACCGAGGTGACGGCCGAGATCTCCGGGTTCATTGCCCGCGTGCGGGTGACGCAGACGTTTCATAACCCGACCAAGGAGAAGATCGAGGCGGTGTATGTCTTCCCGCTGCCCCACGAGGCGGCCGTCGACGACATGACGATGGTGCTGGGAGACCGCAAGATTGTGGGCCTCATCAAACGGCGGCAAGAAGCCCGTGCTATCTACGAGCAGGCGTTGGCGGCTGGTCAGACCACGGCCCTATTGGAACAAGAGCGGCCCAATATTTTCACGCAATCGGTGGGCAACATCGGTCCCGAGCAGGAAGTGAAGATCGAAATCTCCTACGTCGATGTGCTGAAGTACGACCTGGGGACGTATCAGTTTCATTTCCCGATGGTGGTGGGACCGCGCTACATTCCGGGCACGCCCAGCGGCGGAGGCCAGCCCCGGCCGGCGGAGCAGCAAGGCAAAGTCTCGCCGCCGGTGGCCAATACCGACCGCGTGCCGGATGCCGAGCGCATCAGCCCGCCGGTGCTCAAGCCCGGCTTTCGCAATGGTCACGACGTTTCACTCGCGGTGTCGCTCGATGCCGGCGTGCCGATTCACGATCTTAGATCGGCCAATCATCAGACCGAAACGAAGCGCGACGGCGAAAGCAAAGCTCACATCGCGCTCGCCAAAGGAGACTCGCTGCCGAACAAAGATTTCGTGCTGCGTTACGACGTGATGGGCAAGACCCCGGCCATGGCCGTGCTGGGGCACACGGGTAACTACACTGATACGCGGCGTTTGGGCAACGGCTACTTTCTGCTGATGATCCAGCCGGCCGAAGACGAGCGTCTGACCAAGAGCCCGCCGCGCGAGATCGTGTTCCTGGTCGATGTGTCGGGATCGATGTCGGGCGAGCCCACGGCCAAGGTCATCGATGCCATGCAGAGCATGCTCAAGCTGTGCCGGCCAATCGATACGGTGCAGGTGATCACGTTTGCCAGCCAGGCACAGAAGCTGTTCGAGAAGCCCGTGCCCGTGGTGGCGGAGAATGTGCAGCGGGCCCTCAATTTCACGTCCGGGCTGCAAGGAGGCGGCGGGACGGAGATGCTCAAGGGGGTGAAGCTGGCCATCGACGAGCCGATCGATAAGGAACGGCTGCGGATCGTGGTGATGCTCACCGACGGCTACATCGGAAACGAGGCCGAGATCATTGAGCACGTGGGCAAGAACTGCGGGGATCAGGTGCGCTTCTGGTGCATCGGCATCGGGCAGGCGCCCAACATGTTTCTGGTCGATGGCGTGGCCAAGCAAGGCGGCGGCATGGGCAAGCAGCTTGGCTTGAAGGACGAAGTGGAACCACTGACGCAAGAAGTGATGACGCGCATTCAACGGGCACAGTTGGCCAAGCTAAATATCGATTGGGGCGATCTGGCCGTGAGCGAGACCTATCCGGCCAAGCTGCCTGAGTTATGGGCGGGCCGGCCGGTGATTGTGTATGGGCGTTATTCGCGTGGGAAGGCGATGGCCGAGGGAGCGTGGCAATCGCAGATCAAGGTAAGCGGATTAGTCGAGGGAGAGGCAGTGAGCTGGCCGCTGGCCGTGCGGCTGCCCTTGGAAGAACCCAAGCACGACGTGCTGGCCAAGACGTGGGCGCGGCAGAAGATCGAAGACCTGATGCAGCAGAGCTACTATCAAGGCTCGCCGGCGGTGGAGGAGATGGTCACGGCCCTGGCCTTGGATTACCGGCTGATGAGCCAGTACACCAGCTTTGTGGCCGTCGATGCGCAAGACGCCAACAAGCAGACGGAGCCGGCCCGTCCGCCGCGACGGATGCTGGTGCCCGTGCCGCTTCCCGAGGGGACGCGCTACGAGGGCTTCTTCGGCGACGACGGCTATGAACTCGCGTACCGCGCGGAGACCTCGGAACTGCAGCTTAGAAGCAAATCGCTCGAGGCCAAGAAACTTTCGGAGCTGAGCGTGGCTCGCCCGATGAGTGCCGGCCTCGCTCGTTCGGGCCGACAGTTGGAAAGACTGTCCAAGAGCCGGACCGATACACTGCAACGCGGCAGCGGATTAGCGGACCGGATGGTCGTCGAATCCCGGTTTGGCTCCAATCGAGCTCGTCCCGCCAGAGCCTCGGGACCGATGGCGGCGGGAAATCGTTTCTACTTCCAGCAACAAGCTCGGGGCGGCGTGGCATTGGGTGGATATGCCGGTCGTACAACGGTCGGCCTGCCGATGTTGCAACAGGCGCTCAATCCTGTCGGCAAGGCAGAAGGCGAACGCGAAGTAGCTGCTCAAGCCTTGGCCACCGACGGGGGCAAGGCGCTCAAGGCGGCTCAAGATGCGCAACTGGCGGTGCAAGCGGCCGAGGAGCAGAAGACTGTCGACCCCGCCGCGCTGCGATTGGCGCTGGTGCGGTCTTACTTCCTTGACAGGGCGGCAGCCAGCGCGGGTCAGAGCGATGGCGCGATCGCCACGCAATCGCTCGAGCAATTGGAAGCACTGCACGAGAAGCAGTTGATTCAATGGTCGAAAGAGAATTCACGGCTCGAGCAGAAGTTGAACCTTGTGCTGCGCGATCGATCGATTGTGGAAGCATTGGCCGCGGTCAGCCAGGCTGCCGGCGTGAAGATCGACCTGCTGCCCGGCAGCCTCGCCGATGCCGCCGCGTTGCTCGAGACGACGCCGCGGGTGACGTATCTCGATCTTCGCCGCGCCACCGTGGCTCAGGCACTGGACTGGATCTTGCAGCCGGCGCGTCTGAGCTGGTTGCCCTCGAAAGACGGCATCGTGGCTTCGTCGGATCGCCGTCGCGATGGCACGAACGCGTGGGTCTACGACGTGGCCGATATGGCGTTGCCGCTGGCTACAGAGTTGGAGAAACTCGGCGATGCGCAGAAGGCGCTCGAAGCCTCGCAGGCGGCCGCCGAGGAATTCATCGCCGCCGTGCGTAAGGAACTCAAGGCCGACGACAAAGCCGTTGTGTGGCTAGCGGCCGGCGAGCTCGTGGTCTTCGTCGATGCGGCGTCGCACGACAAACTCGCGCAATTGCTCAGCAGTTGGCGCACGCCCGGCGCGAAGCAGCAAGGATCGCTCTCGGAAAAAGCCTCCCACCGCGTGACAGCGCGCAAAGTGCAAATGGCGAAAGCCCGCGCGGCGCGTGAACAACTGACTGTCGCGGAAGCGCATGATCGGTTCGGCTGGCAACTGCTGGCGGCTGCGGCCGGTGGACAGATCGACGATGAAGCGCTGACCGAGCTCTCGATCGCCTGGCGTCATCCGGCCACTGCCGAGTTGCTGAAGACCGATGGCGCCGCGCTGCTGCTGCGATCGTTGTGGATTGTGCAGGAGTCCGCCCGCAGTCTGCCGCAGGAACGCGAATTGGCGGCACTGGCGAAGCAAGCCCTCGAGC
>JBGTDH010000623.1:0-4804 GCA_041748435.1 Pirellulales bacterium | reverse complement strand
CGCTCGCGGTCGTGGCTGTCGGCTGGCAAGCAAACACGGCCGGTCTGAATCTCGCGGCCGCTGGCATCGAGATCGATGAGCGTGGCTTTGTGCGTGTGGATCCTCATCTGCGCTCGGCCGCACCCCACATTTTCGCGGCCGGCGATGTCACGGGCCGGCTGCTGCTAGTCCCGCCGGCGATTCAGGACGGCTTCGTCGCCGCGACCAACGCGGTCCGCGGCGCGACGATGACGCTGGGAGAAGCGGTGAATACCATCGGCAGTTTCACAGTCCCGGAATACGCCCAAGTGGGACTGACCGAATCGCAGGGACGAGCCTCGCACGATATCGTGGCCGCGACGATCCGCTTCGATGCGACCACGCGCACGATCATCGACGGCCGCACGTTCGGTTTTTGCAAGCTGATCGTCGATCGCGCGACGCACAAGATTCTCGGTTGCCACGTCGTCGGCGAACGGGCGGTTGAGATCACGCAGGTTGCGGCGATCGCCATCACCGCCGGAATGCGCGTCGATGAACTGGCTCACGTTCCGCTTTCGTTTCCGACGTATGCCGGCATTCTAGGTCGCGTGGCAGCCAGCGTGACACGGCAGCTTAATCCGCAGAACTTTTGGCAAACGAGCTGAGAACGAACTCCCGCATCCGCATCGTTGCCGAGGAAGGAAAAAATGGCCTCACCGCAAATCACCCGCACTTACAATCAAGACCACGTTGCCCGAAAGCACACACCCGGGAAACGCCGCGTGAGCATCTATTGGACTTGGAGCTATCCCTGGGAAACAAACCGCGATCTCACCGAGTTGGACAATCGGTTTTCCTCGATGACGGAGGTTCGCCGGGTCGCGTGGCCGGCCTTCGAAGCCTCCGAGTGGGACAAGATGAATTTCCTGCAAGGCATCGGTGGAACCTTGGAGTTGTTCCATCGCTCGACGCTCTCATTCCAGAAGATTGTTGGCGAAGCAACCGGGCATCCTGTCGCCGTGTTTCAACGCATCGATCAGGCGGGCTACAAGCTGCCGATTGATGAGCGAGTGCTTGCCGACACGGACACATTGATGGTGTTCGGCCTGGACCACCTCGTCGCCGAACAGGAAGCGGAGCCGGGCGAGATCGACGCCATCCGCGAATGGCTCAAACGGGATGGAACCTGCCTGCTGCTCGCCCCGCACCACGACGTGGGCTTCACCGACGACTCGAAGCAGCGGCAGATGGAATATCGCCACCACGGCGACGAGCTCGTGCCTCGCCAGCAGCGTTTCAGCCAATACACGCGCTCTCTGATGAAGGCGCTCAACGTCCCGGTCATCAATCAATGGGGGCTGCGTCCCGCGGTCGTGAAAGGGACGAAGGAGATCGCGCCGCTGACCGCCTTCCGCGACCTCGACAAGTTGGGGTTGTTGAACAACGTCGCCACGTTCAACTTCCACCTGCACTTGCCGCATTACGAAGTTACGACCCAAGACGCAAAATCGGTGCATGTCCTGGGCAGGCAACTCATCGACCCCGACCGCCCGCACCCCTTCACAGCCGCGGGCAATAAAGAGTTCAATTGCCTGCTCTGGTTGCCGCCGACTGAACATAGGGCCGGCGACATCCTGCTTATCGACTCCACCCACTTCACCACGCTCTTCGGCGGCACGGATAGCCTGGCGAACCTCTGGCGAAATCTTGCGCTGATGAAATGAGGGCGATCGGGCCTCTGGCGGCAGGCCGCAGTTGACCAAATCCGTGCTGCGCAGCGAGCGCAGTTGAGCGTCCCCGAGCGATTGCTGCTGGAGCTACGAGTCATTTCGTCTCGGCTTCGAGGTTGCCTACCGCGAAACCAGGTATAAAGACCCAACCTCTTTGCCCAACGAAGGACTCGGTTTCCATAACCAGTTTCAGTGGGCCTTCTAATCTGAATCCAAGTTACACCAGCCCGACGAGCCCAAGATCAGAGGAGCGTCGCCCACTTGTTTGCCGCTCGGCTTGGGATATTTCGGTGTGGGTCGAGTCCATCCAAAAAACGCTGTCCGAGGTTCTCCGCCAATCGACTGTCGACGCGCCGCGAGCATCGTCGATGAGTGCGTCTGGACGCCGGGAGATTTTTTCCGCATGACGGTCATTCCCAGGCTGAGACTCATCGGTTTTCTGACTTAATCGTCTCAACGGAGCCGATCAGCCCTTGGCGGCCATGGGGCTGGTGAGGTATTCGATCGCTTTGTTGAGTTGCTTGTCGGTCAGCGGTTTCTCGGGTTCGGCGTCGGCGGGCTTCTCTTCGGCCGCGGCCTTGCCGTGGAAGATCACGATGTCCTTTTGCCGACGCTCGCGGGCGAGGCGGAACATCTCGCCTTCGCCCAGACGCACTTCGTAGCCTTCGTCCGGACTGACGCCCCAATCGGAGCTGCCTTGCTCCTTGGCCACGTCGCGATCGATGTTCTTGCCGTTGGGCCGCAGATAGCCGGCCGTGGTGAGCTTCATGGCGCTCTTGCCGTTCTCCAGCTCGACCACGTTCTGCACGCTTCCCTTGCCATAGGTGCGCTCGCCAATCACGACGGCGCGCTTGTGATCTTGCAGGCAGGCCGAAACAATCTCGCTGGCGCTGGCACTGTAACGATTGACCAGCACCGCGATCGGAAAACCCTCGTACGTGCCCGGCTTGCGGGCTTCCCACACGCGCTCCGCACTGTTGCGGCCCGCCGTGCTGACAATGCGGCCATCGGCGACGAACAGATCGGAAATCTCGATGGCGGAGGTCAGCAGTCCGCCCGGATTGAAACGCAAATCCAGGATCAGGCCGCGCACCTTCTGGGCTTCCAGATCCTTGAGGGCCTCTTCCAGGTCGTGGGCCGTGTCGCGGCTGAAGCCGCTAATGCGGACGTAGCCGATCTTCTTGTCGGAATCGAGCATGAAATCCCAGCGGTCGTCCCCTTTGCGGCGATCGCCCAGCACGGTCTCTACATGCACCACCTCGCGGGTGATGCTGAGCTTCTCGGGGGAACGGCTGCCCGGATGCAAGAGGGTGAGCGTGACGCTGGTGCCGGCTTCGCCCTTAAGCTTGACCACGGCCTCGTCCAGGTTGGTGATGCCTTCGGTGCTCTTGCCATCGATCTCCAGGATGCGGTCGCCGGCTTGCACGCCGGCCTTGTAGGCGGGCGTGCCCACCAGGGGGCTGAGGACCTTAAGCTGCGATCCTTCGATCGTGACCTGAATGCCGATGCCGCCGAACTGGCTCTCGACACTGGTCTTGAAGCGGTCGATGTCTTCCGGGCTGATGTAGTTGGAATGCGGATCGAGCTTGGAGAGCATGCCCCGAATGGCAGCCTCGAACAGCTCACGGCGGTTCACGCCCTTGACGTAGTTGCGTTCCACCTGATCGACGGCATCGGCGAACGATTTATAGAGTTCGTAATACTCTTGCTGCTCTGCCTTGGCCTTGTCTTCCTTGGCCTTCGTGGCGGCCTGATCGGCGAGCAACGTGCCCATCCAACCGAACAACGCCAACCAGACAACGCCGATCACAAGGCGACGGGTCATGGAACTCTCTCCAGACGAGAAGGGTCAGAAACGGCGTAACGCGTGGCGTATCGGGAGCTTGCGTTCGCTCCTCAGGCCGAATTATAAATGGCCGGTGAGGACGGGGCAAGCGAGATCGGGAACCGCACGGGCAAGAAGGGCCGCTGCGTTCGAAGGACGGTAGCGTGGGGGAGGGCATCGTGTGAACATGCTCGATGATGCAGCGGAGGCAGCCTACGCCGCCATTCGGTCGGCAGCACGCACCGATATCGAATCGGTCGCAGCGAATTCCGGGTTGGACGACGAGATCGCCCAGGCCTGACGACTTGCACAACAAGCCTTGTTAACGGCGGAGCAGCGCGCGTGGTTTCGGCAACTGGCCGACCATGAACTAGCGGAACGTGCCCACATGGCGCGCGGCGTCCCGTACAGAAACCCGGCGTCTTGGATACCCGAGTCCGAAATGTGGGGACAGGTTCCGCCGGGTGCTCATGACTTGGCGCCAGGGCCCCGAAGTAGGGGACATTTCCGGGGTTTCATTGGTAGAATAGATGGGCAACCTACTCGCACTTGGGAATGAAGATGAATCTTGCTGGTAGCCTTGATCGAGTGCGCCAAGTTGGGTGGAAGGCCCTCGGAACGGTTTCTGATCCGCGGGACTGCGAACGAGCCAATCTCTTCTTGAGACGCGCTGCTGAGTTGCATCGGCAACTCGACGTTTCGGCCAATTATCCCTTTAACAACCTGTTGGAGCGTCTGCCGCCGCCACCCGCTGAGGCGGCCTTGACTGCCGATCAGAGCATGCCGGGGAACATTGAGCCACAATCCCTGGTGCGAAATGTGTTTCGATTGTACCTGGCGGCAAAATGGCACGCCGATCGAGGAGATGCGTGCGCTGCGGACATCGCGCCGATGTATGAGCCGCTGCTGGAAATCTTCGAAGGCGGTGGCACCATCGATTTACATCACGGGGAGTTGATCGTCGACAACACGTGGGCATCGTCGCTGCGAAACTGGATCGAGAGGTATTCCTCTCAGCCGATGCCCGAACTTGTCGAAAAGCATGTACAACCATCGTGAACCCCGATCTGAATCTCGATCGGCTGCTCGCGGAGACGTTTCTGGCATCGGCGGAGCAGCATGCCGAGATTGCTTCGACCAACGATCGGGCGCGGGAAGTTGCCGGCGATCCGGCAAGTCGCCTGCCGGCGTTGATCGCCGCTGATCGCCAGACGGCGGGGCGTGGACGGGGCGACAATCGGTGGTGGACGGGTCCGGGGAGTCTGGCCTTCAGCCTGGTGTTGGATGC
>JBGTDH010000622.1:0-7055 GCA_041748435.1 Pirellulales bacterium | reverse complement strand
AGATTCCATTCAAGATGTGGCTTTCAGTCCGGACGGCATGACTCTGTTGACGGCCAGTGGCGGCAAGGACAAGACAGCGCGGCTTTGGAATGCCGCAACGGGCGAAGCCTTCGGGGCTCCTCTGCAACATACGGGTGGCGTGGCGGCGGTGGAGTTCAGTCCGGATGGACGAAGTGTGCTGACCGGAAGCTGGGACACAACCGCGAGGCTGTGGGATGCGAGAACGGGCGAACCGCTGACTCCGCCGCTGGAGCATCAGCGTCTGATCAATGCGGCGATTTTCAGCCCCGATGGCAAATCCGTCCTGACGGGCAGCGAAGACCACACGGCGCGTTTATGGGATGCCGCCACGGGTCGGCCCCTCTGTCCGCCGCTTCTGCACCAAGACGTGGTAACTGCCATCGCCTTCAGCGCGGATGGTCAAACCGTAATCACCGCCAGCGAGGACAATACAGCCTGTCTGTGGGACGCCGCGACGGGAAGGCGCCTAGGTGCGCCTCTGGCGCATCCGCATCGATGCACTGCAGCCGCGCTTAGCCCCGATGGACGCCTCGCTGCGACCAGCAGCGTGGACGGCATCACGCGCTTGTGGCGCCTCCCACCGCCAGTGGCAACCGATCCGCTGCGTGTAATGTTACGGACGCAAGCGATCACCGGCATGTCATTGGACGAGCGCGGCATTGCACGCCCGCTCGACGTGGCCACCCGCAGCAATTTGGCCATTCGCCTCGAACCGCTCCGCGGCGCCGAGGCAAAGTGACAAGATGAGGGGGTGACAAGATGAGGGGGTGACAAGATGACCAGGTGAAAGGGGCCTTCTCACCCCCTTCACCCCCTCACCTTGTCACCCCCTCACCTTGTCACCCCGAAAAAGAATCCCGCCACCGGCGAGCTTGCCTCGCCGGAGCGATGTTTGAGCTGAGCGTCACGCGGGCAAGAGCGGTGCAAAAAAAATACGCGGATGCCCGGGCCTTCCTGGCCCTTATGGCAGCCGCGTCGGGAAGAAGAATATCCGTCGCGGGGGTCAATCCGCGACGGGTTAATCCAGCCGGCGAACTTGGGATACGGAACGCAACACGGGCACTTTGCCCGTGCGTCCCGTGGAAAGCGTGGCGGCGCTTTCCACCGGACTACGCTTACACTAACTCCTTGCGGGCGCCGATCAGCGTGCGGAGCCGCTCGGCCAAGAGAGCCGCATCGAACGGCTTCTTGAACGTTTCGTTGATGGCCGAGCGATCAAAGCTGATCGATTGGCCGTCGTCGGGCAGCAGGGCAATCAGAATCGTGTCGGCATACTCCGCGTTGCGGCGCAGGTTCTGGCAAATCTGCAACGCTTCGGTGCGGCCGATCGAGAAGTCGACAATGATGCAGTCCGGATGAAAACTCTCGGCCTGAATGCCGGCTTCGAACCCGCTGGCGGCGGTGCCCAGCTTAAAGTTCCTCTGCTCGGGCAACTCACGCTTCAGGTTCTCGATCAGGAGCTGATCCTGGCCGACGATGAGCACCTTGGCCATGGCCTCGTCTTCGAGGTCGCCCAAGGGCATGCCATGCTCTTTGAGGAATCGAATCAAATACTCACGCGGAATTCGACGGTCCTGAGATCCGGGGATGCGGTATCCCCGCAAGCGGCCAGAATCAAACCACTTGCTGACGGTGCGCGGGGCCACCTTGCAGATCTTTGCGACCTGTCCTGTTGTGAAGACCTTCATCGCAGGTTCTCCGATCACTTCGCTAAATTTTGGAACGGGGGTTCCACCCACAGGCGCTAGGATTCCCGTGAGCAGAACAGTTTGCCCCTCTGTTTGCGCCCTGCCGGTCAGGGTCTCGCTCCGTCTTGCCGCTTTGGCGACCGGCCGAACTCAAACTTCTGGGTCGGGGCTTTGGACGTTATGCGCTTCTCCGTGGCTGGCTCAGCTCCATCTGACCCGCGCCGTACTTACAACATCGGCAACCGTGGATTTGGGAAGCGAGAGAAAATCCGTAAAATAGAGAAGGGTTGTTGCACGCTTCTCAGTTCGGTTTACTCCCTCAACCCGGAAGGCCGGCTCGCGGGCGCACAGCGCCTGCAACGCCAGAGAAATGCCTGTAAGGGGGGAGTAAACGGACGGCAGGCTCGGGCCGGGTAGCCCGAGAGCCACACAGAGGCGAGTGCGCCTCCCGTTTGAATTCCCCCCTCACTTGGCTTGCTCCAATCGTCAGCCCTGCATTCCGGTTTAGAAGTGCAGCGCTGAACAAGCCTTCCCGTCAAGTAATTTCGATTGAATCGGGGTAGCGACTTTAGAAACTTTCTCCAGTCGTAACGAAGTCGACGGTCGTGACGCTCGCGCCGAACCTGCCAAAACCGCGATCGCGGCAAGCTGGCGAAACCTTGACGATGGAAACGACAGGACGAGCTAACGGCTGTTGGCTATCGGCTCTCGGCCAAACGGCGTATGCTGGCCGATAGCTGACAGCCGATAGCTGACAGCCGATGGCTGAATGCTGAGAGCCGAAAGCTGAGAGCGAACAATGAAATCTCCCTTTCCCGGTATGGACCCCTTCCTGGAGCACCCGGCCTGGTGGTCCGATTTTCATCACACGTTCATCACTTTTTGGCGTGAAGCCATTGCGGATGCTTTGCCAACCGATTACGAAGCCTCGCTGGGCGACCGCGTCTATCTCGTCGAGCACGACCCCGATGCTCGCAAGCTTGGCGCTCCCGATGTGGCAGTCACGCAGGGAGACACGGCTCGCTGGGAGAGCGGTGCTACCGTCACCGCCACGCTGGAGCCCGTCACGGTGCCTCTGACAATTCTGGAAGGGCCGCGGGAATCGTACATTGAGATTCTGCATCAGCCGGATCGCAGCCTGGTGACAGCCCTGGAATTGTTGTCACCCGCCAACAAAGAGTATCCCAGCCGCACCGAGTATCTGGCCAAGCGTACCGCCTTGATCAGGCAGAACGTGCATCTGATCGAGTTGGATTTGCTCGTTCAGGGGCATCGGCCCCCCTTTGACAAACCGATCCCGTTGGCCGATTACTACTATTTCCTCTCGCGGGCAGAAATACGCCCAGACTGCCAAGTGTATCATTGGACCATCCCCCATCCTTTACCTAGGCTGCCGGTCCCCTTGCGTGCGCCGGACGCGGATATACACATCGATCTGGCGGCCGTGTTTCAGACCGCCTTCCAGCGTGCACGGTTCCGGCGACGCATCAAGTACGATCTGTTGCCCCGCTTTCTCAGCGCCGAGGACCGTCGCTGGGCCGAGACTCTCCTGAGGCCCGCGGCCGGATCGCCAGAATAGGAGTGCTCGCGTGCGGATCCTCTTGATTGGAGACATCGTGGGCAAGCCGGGGCGGCAGATCGTGGTGCGCGCGCTGCAGGGCTTGATCCGCGAGCGGGGCTTGGACCTGGTCGTGGCCAACGCGGAAAACTCGGCCGGCGGATCCGGTCTGACTCCCGCCAACTACCAGGAGCTGATCGCTGCCGGCGTCGATTGCATCACGCTGGGCGATCATATCTACAAACGCAAAGAGATCGCCTCGGTGCTCATCGAGCGGACGAACATCGTCAAGCCGGCCAACTTTCCTCCGGCGGCCCCTGGCCGTGCCTGGTCCGTGGTCAAAGCCCGCAACGGTGCGCAGGTGGCGGTCTTCAGCCTGCTGGGACGCGTCTTCATGCGGCCCGTCGATTGCCCCTGGACTGCGGCCGACCGCGTGCTGGCCGAGTTGCCCGCGGAGATCAAAGTCATTCTGCTCGATTTCCATGCCGAGGCCACCAGCGACAAGCAGCTCATGGGCCGCCATCTCGATGGCCGCGTCTCCGCCGTTCTGGGCACGCACACCCACGTGCCCACCGCCGATGAATCGATCCTGCCTCTGGGCACGGCGTTTCAATGCGATGTCGGCATGACCGGCCCGTTCGAGAGCATTCTGGGCCGCAAGATTGTCCCGGTGATGGAGACCACGCTCACGTTCAATCCCACGCATTTCGATGTGGCAGAGAAAGACGTGCGCCTCTGCGGCACCATCGTCGACGTTGATGCCGCCACCGGACGGGCGACCGCCATCGAACGCGTCTGCATCCGCGAGGCCGAGGCGGAACGGCTACACCTGGCCCGTAACGAGCCTCGCGCGGTCGTCGCCCCTTAGCCTGAACTTTGGAGCCGTATGGCACAGCCGGTGGATGGCGCGTTTCGTCTGTTTCAAGTTTCGGGCATCCACGTGTTCGTGCATTGGAGCTGGCTCCTCGTGGCAGGCTTGCAGATCACGCTGGGCCAGAACCGCTTCGAGAATCAGGTCTGGGCGGCGATCGAATACATCAGCCTGTTTGCCATTGTGCTGCTGCACGAGTTTGGACACGCCTTTGCCTGCCGCAGCGTGGGGGGCTTGGCGGAGCGCATTGTGTTGTGGCCGCTGGGAGGCGTGGCGATTGTCAGTCCGCCCCCTCGCCCCGGCGCCCTGTTGTGGAGCATCGCCGCCGGTCCACTGGTGAATGTGGCGCTCGTGCCCTTTACGGCGGCGTTCGCCTATTTGGCCTCCGGTTCGAGTCCCGATGTACAGAGCTTCGCGTTCGCTCTGTTTGCGATTAACCTGGCCCTGCTGATCTTCAACATGCTGCCGATCTACCCTTTGGACGGCGGGCAAATCCTACAAGCTCTGCTCTGGTTCGTCGTCGGGCGATCTCGCAGCCTGATGGCGGCCAGCGTCATCGGGCTGGTGGTAGGCGCTGCGCTGATTGTGCCGTTGCTCATTTTTCAGCGATGGTGGGAAGCCCTGATTGCCGCCTTCATCGTGATGCGCGCTTGGGCCGGCGTAAAGCAGGCCCGCTTTCTGAGCCAGCTCGACAAAGCTCCGCGGCACACGGAGCTTGCCTGCCCCTTCTGCCATGCACCGCCGATCAAGGCAGAGTCTTACCGCTGCCCCAAGTGCTCGGCCGTGTTCGATGTCTTCGGCTTTCATGGCGCCTGTCCCGGTTGCCAGTCCCGGGTGGCCCAAGTCGTGTGCCTGAACTGTTTCCGCCCCCAGCCGCTCGCAGCCTGGTATCCCGGAACGTCCGGCCCGTGACTCTGGCCCCCGGTGGCCCCCGGTGATGGCCGTAATAGTTTTGACAACGGGGAGCTTGTCGCGTTACCATCAGGAGGCTTGGACGCTTTAACCTACCTGGCGTCCGGCCAGCCCGCCTTTTCGCTTTCCGAGGACCCGCCCGTGAAGAAGTCGATTCTTTTCGCCGCCGTGCTGGCGGCGTTCCTGTGCCCCTGCGCGATCGCCCAGTCGGTCACGCACACCGTGCCGCAGGCAATCCCGCCCGGGCAAACCAGCGAAGTGGTGTTTCACGGCGACAAGCTGGCCGGGGCCAAGCGCATCTGGCTGAGCTTTTTCCAGCAGGCGGAAGCCGCGGCCGACAACGATCCCAAGGACGCCGCCAAGGTCAAGTTCAAGATCACCGTGCCCGCCGATGTGGCCCCCGGGATTTACGCGGCCCGCATTGCCACGGGCAAGGGAGTTTCCAACGCCCGGCTGCTGATGATCGACGATCTGCCGACCCTGGCCGAAGACGGCAAGAACAAATCGCTGGCGACCGCGCAGGAATTGAATCTCCCGATCGCCATCGACGGCGTCTGCGAGGCCGAGAGTTTCGATTATTTCAAGTTCACGGCCGCCAAGGGTCAACGCGTGAGCATCGAGGCCGTGGCTCGCCGGCTGGGATCGCCGCTCGATCCGGTGCTCCGCGTGCTGGACGATAAGGGGCGCGAGCTGGCCTTCAGCGACGACGATCCGGGCATTGGCGTCGATAGCCGCCTGGCTTACGTCATTCCCGCCGATGGAACGTATCACCTGGAGTTGCGAGATATTCAATACGGCGGCAGTGCGAATCACCGCTATCGTTTGCGCGTGGGCGATTTTCCATTGGTGACTTCCGCTTATCCTCTGTCGGTGGCCAAGGGCGCCACAACCAATGTGCAGGTGGCCGGCACGGGCACGGAGGGCGTGCCGCCGCAGCCGATGACTGTTCCCGCGCAACCAGCATCGTCCACTCTGGCCTTGGCGGCGAAGTTTCCCCAGGGACACGGCTCGGGCCTGGCCAAGCTGCTGATCGACGCTTTGCCCACCGCGCTGGAGATCGAGCCGAACGATAAACGGGAAGAAGCCACGCCCCTCACCGCGCCGGCCATCGTCAATGGCCGGCTTGCCGCGCCGCGGGACCGGGACTTCTATCGGTTCGAGGCCAAGAAAGGTCAGCGACTGCAGTTCACCGGCATCACGCGCAGCCAGGGATCGCCCAGCTATTTGTTCGTGCAGATCTTTGGTTCCGATGGCGGCAAACTAGCCGAAGCGGAAGATCCGGGCACCGACGAGGTGCGGCTGAATCACACCTTTGCCGCCGAGGGCACGTACTTCGTGATGGTCGAAGAGCTTACTTACGCCGGCGGCCCGCAGCATGTCTACGGCCTGCGCGTGGAGGAATACCGCCCCGGCTTCAACCTCACACTCGATGCCGATAAGTTTGATCCGCCGCAATCCGGCGTGTTTGTCACCAAGGTCACCGCCGCGCGGCGAGATTACAATGGGCCGATCACGCTGGAGCTGCAGGGTTCGGGCGAAGGCTTCGTGCTCAAGAACAACGTCATCGCCGAAGGCAAGAACGACACCATCCTGAACGTCACCCTTCCCGCAGGCGTCGAGGCGGGCTCTCTGGTCATGTGCAGCGTGGTGGGCAAGGCCAAGATCGGCGAGCAGGAAGTGCAGACGTCCGCCAATGCCCTGGCTGCCGTGCAGAAGCTCTATCCGGGCATGGTCAGCTATCCGCCGGAGATCACGCAGGCTCTGGCACTGGGCGTGGGTCCCGTGTTCCCCGAGTTTTTCAAGCTCTCGCTGGAGCCGGGCGTGGTGTTGATGCCGCAGTTGATCGGCACGAACACGTTCAAGGTCAAAGTGGAGAAGCTGCTAAAGTTTGACGATGCCATCGCGCTGAAGATCGACGGCTTGCCGCAGGGCATCACTGCCGAGGTCAAGCCCATTGAGAAGGGCAAGGCGGAGGCGGTCGTGACCATTAAAGGACCCGAGACGC
>JBGTDH010000621.1:0-2478 GCA_041748435.1 Pirellulales bacterium | reverse complement strand
GCGAGCACGCCATCTTCTGGCGCGGGCTGCGCACCTGGAGCGGTTATCGCCAGACCGCCATTCGCTTTGATCGGCCGCAGCGCGCCGCGGGTGCAACAAAATACACGCTCGGCAAGATGCTGCGCCTGGCCTCGCACGGCCTGCTCTGCTTTTCCGAGTTGCCGCTGCGCCTGCCCCTCTACTTGGGATCGGCCACGATGCTCCTCGTCGCCGCGGCGGCGTGCTTGTCGTGCCTGGTCCCGTGGCTGCCGGCCCTCGCCCCGTGGTCGATCTCGGCGACGGCCTCGGGCTTGTTCTTTCTGGGCGGCGTTCAGCTCTGCTGTCTCGGCCTGATCGGCGAGTACCTCAATCGCATCTATGACGAGGTCCGCAATCGCCCGCGCTGGATCGTCGACACCGAGATTGGCGTCGCGCACTCTTGCAGCGCCCAAGACCTCCGCAAGGCGGGCTGAGGCGGCGCGAGTTCCACGGTAAACCCCGTGCGAAACAGCCAGGGCTTGCGGCGGATTATTTCGCCAGCGCCGTATCGATGTGACCCTCAATCTCCGCCAGCTCGCGACCACGATACAGAATCGTACCATCGGGGCCGATCACAAACTTTTCTGGGATGGCCTTGATCTGGTACTTGCTCGGCGCCACGCCACGGAAACTCGTGCCCTCGGCGAGCTGAGTCCAATTCCAACTATTCTTTTGGGCCATCCGCTTCACCGCGTCGATATCGTAGTCCAACGCCACTCCCACCATTGCAAACCGCGGTTCGGCGGCGTGCTTCTTTGCCAACTCCGCCAGTTGCGGCATTTCCCTGATGCAGGGACCGCACCAAGTGGCCCAGAAATCGAGCAGCACCACACGCCCTCGAAAGTCGCTCAGACGCACGATCCGTCCTTCGATATCACGAATTGCGAACTCGGGTGCAGCGTCGCCCGCTCCCAGCATCTTGTTCCAGGCCGCCGGCAGGTCGCCCAGATCATGGGCTGCCGGGCTGTCTTCAGCGTGTGTCAACGTATGCTTCAGCGTTCCCATGACAGCGCCCGTGCCCCCTCGCGTGCCATCTGGCTCAGCCGTCAGCGAAACAGAAAGTTCGTACTTGCCCCCAGGGACATCGGGAATCTGGAATCGGCCATTCTCGTCGATCAGGAAGTGATACAGGCGGTGGTTGGGATCATTCCACTCCGTATCGGCGGTGCGCAATTGTCCTGCCTCGTTGTAAGCCCACCGATGCGTCAACGGCGGACGGGTCAGCGGCGGATCGGGCGGCAGAACGATCCGGCCTTGGATGGTTCGACCCGTACCGCCTAAGGTTACTTGAGCGGTTTGTCCGGGCACCAACTCGATCGTCTGGCTTCGCTCCTGATAGACCCTCGGAGCAGCGGGCATCGGCTGCACGAGTCGATAAATGAGAACACCTCTTCGCGGCACGACGCGATCCAAAACCAACCGGCCCTCGGCGTCGGTTTGACCCGCGAGACCGTAGGAAAAGACAGACACCCCACGCTGCTCATGATCGGCGGGATCGAACTCCAGGATCGCGTTGGGCAGCGGGGCGTGGCCGCGACGCATGGTCACCTCCAGGCGGGCCCAAGCCTGAAGACGGATCGGCTGATCGTCGCGCAACTGCTCGAGCGGAACTTCGGTGTACCCCCGCGCGTGCACAACCACCAGCAGCGCCGCGGCGGCGTTGTCTAACGGCCGCAGCTCAAAGCGTCCACGGACATCGGTCCGGACCTGCTGTGCCCCGCCGAGCGTTGCGTAGCCCTCGACGAACTGCACAGTCTTATCTGCGGTCACCAGGATGACGTGCGCGGCGGGAGCCGGTTTCCCCTGGGCATCCACGACCAAGCCCGACGGCCCGCTCCCGCGCTCCACGCGTTCCAGGCGAATATTCAAGTTGTGAACGAAGACCGACGCGGGCAGCTTCACGGAGTCCCAGGTCTTGTAGCCTGCCGCTTCAATGCGGAAATACAGGTCGGTCGTAGATCCATCCCAAACCATCTTAGTCGCGCCATCTCGGCCTGGCTGAGCTCGATGGTCGGACCACGAGATTTTGCTTTCGCCCGGAAGCACGAGTCCAAACGGGCTACGAACTCGGGAACACTTCTGCCCGTGGCGGCATCGACAACGGTTGCAGTGACAGTCGGTCGCCGCTGCAGGATGAACTTGTACGGCTCGGCCTGCGGGGAGACGTCGACATTCAGCGATGCGTATTCGCTGTATCCGTCGGGTCTTACCGGCGGCCTGACGTGGAACAGCATCGGTTCGACCGGCGCGCCGCGCCAAATGGCCTCTCCCTGATCGTCGGTCTTGACGCTCCACTCCAGCGTTCGACAGTCGCGCCAGGTATCGGGATAAATCCACACCTTCTTGAGGGGCCGATCCTGTTCATCGACAGCGAGAAATCGCACGGTGAGACCCGGCTGAAGCGTAAAGTCCAGCTGGGTGTCTTCGCCGACCTCTTGAACCTCTTGAATTTGCGGCGAC
>JBGTDH010000620.1:0-3648 GCA_041748435.1 Pirellulales bacterium | reverse complement strand
CTCCTCGGCCTGTTGATCGGCGGACTGCTCGGAGTCCTCGACGGCACGCGGCGAAGGGGAACTACGCCGGGGTGGTCGAAGCGTTGCTGCGAGCCGCAGCGCACAGACCGACCACCATCGAGGGCAGCCCGGCTGTGCGCCGTGCCCACCTCGATCAAGTTGGGTCATATGGTACCGACGATCAGATCAACGCTTTCAACGGGTACTATGGCCAGGTCGGCTGGTCAGGTCTCGCTGAGATCCAAGGCTGGAGCGGATGGACAATCCACTATGGCCAGGTCCGCCTGAATGAGACGATCCTCGAGGTTAATAGCCGGACGGTGAAGGAGCATGTCGCCTGCCAAGAGGTTGGGCACATGTTCGGGTTGGATCACAACCGAGATCAAACGGATACATGCATGAACGATACGGCTGGCTTGGCCACCAGCCCCAACGCCCACGACGCTGAGCTTCTGCAACAGATCTACGGGGGCGGCGCGCCGCCTGGAGGCGAATCCCACATCATGGTCGCGGGCGAGTCGCTGTTTCCAGGCGATTCAGCAACGTCGAATGATGGCCGATTCTGGCTGATGTATCAGGGCGACGGCAATCTGGTACTTTACCGATGGGATTGGGTTGTCCTGTGGTCCAGCGGCACTGCTGGTTCCAGCGCCGGGCGGGTAGACATGCAGCCGGATGGCAATCTCGTTATCTACAACTCGGGTGGTGGTGTAGCCTGGCACGCGGGCACTTACGGCAACGCTGGCGCCTACCTCGTTGTCCAGGATGATGGAAATACCGTCATCTCCGCTGCCGGCGGCTCGCCTCCTCTGTGGTACACGGGGACATGCTGCTACTGAGGACCCGACGAGCCGGGCGGCACTATTGAGGTGCTGGGACGCACTGGCTTCCGTGGCTATAATTCGGCCTGTCGCGCGGTGGGCGCTGCTTCTTGCAGTAGCGGTCCAACTCAACGGCTGTGCCGATTCTCGCTCTCCCACGCCGCCCACGCCGCCGCCAGACTCAAACGCGGGGTGTGGTCTCGGGCCGGTGACGATCGACATCACCGGGCCTGAGCCGTGCACGACGGTAGTGCCTGGATGTCCCATGCCGCGTCGGTCTGGAGCGCGGTCCTTAGTGTGGGTGGGATCGTGCTCGTTCGCCGGCCGGGATGCTGGGTGTAAGACCATCCAGATGCCCGGCTGTCCAACCAGTTTCAAGCTGGTGTCGCTTAGGCTGGCGAATCTTAGACGCGGGCCTGATCGTCCGTGCGTGAATGCCGGAGAGATGACGATTGATGCGCGGGCGACCGACGAGGGTGGTGTCCGCGTGCTTTGGGATGCTCAGGAGTTGGACGCCGTTACCTGCAGGGAAACTGGAACCGAGCAGGAAGGCGAGTTTTCGCTCCCTGGTCCGTGCTGTGACAGAGTTCTCGACGTGTACTTTCCGCGGAATGACTTTACCGCCAGGATCGAATTCCGGACCGATTGGCAGCGCTGACAACGCTGGGCGATCCATGCCCGCGCTCGCGACATCACGCGGGCAGCCTGCCAACTCAGAACGTTTTCGGTGGTAGCGTCCCGCCAATCCATGTGGCTTCAGGAGCTGTCGAGCTGAACGCGGCTGCGGCCAACGTAGGGGTTCGCAGCGGCGAACGAGCGCTTCATTGAGCTCCGCGCTCGTCGGCGAAGCGAGAAGGCACGCCGTCAGGAAGCGATGGAGCTTCGGCTGTTGGGCAACGGCCTGAACTTCCTATCATTGTCACGGCAGTGCACTTCACGAAGACCTTGCGGAGGGCGTGTGTGCCCGGCTCACGCCACCCGCCGCAACCCCTCAACCTGCCGCAACCACTCGTCGAGCTGGTTCCAACTGCCGAAAATGCGGCTCACCAACTTTTCTTTCGCTCAAGTTGGCGGCGCCGTGAGGTCGTCAGCCCGACGGCTCCGGGCAGGCTCGCCACATCATCCCCTTCGATACCACCCGCTTCACAGATTCGTTCGATCCGCCGTCACGCTGCAGATTGGGCGGACCTGGCACTCGAGGTGGAGAGCGCCGCGACTCCGCAGCTTCGCCGAGGCGTCACGGACGTCGCCCCACGTCTGAGCAGCGTGTCGGTTTAGAGGCCGGCCCACCGCAGATCGTGGGCCTTCTGCGAGAGCCGACGCCGGGCTGCTGGTGAAGGACCCTGTGCCGCAAGCCCGGATTCTCCGAAGCGCCGTATGTCCGCATTTTGGAATCCCAGCCGAGGCTCGTCCGGAGCGGCCGCTATACACTCCAGCAGGCTGGGAGGCGATGATGCGTTCAGTGACACGGGCAGTGCGCCAGCTGACGCGCACGCCGACATTCACCGCTCCGTTCGTCCTCTCCGTGGCCCTGGGAGTTGGCGCCACGACGGCGATGTTCACGTTCGCGAACGCGCTCCTGCTCAGACTCCTGCCAGTCAGACACGCTGAACAGCTGATACAGGTAGGGGCCCTGGACACCCGCGGGAACGAGGCCGGCGTGGCCCTGCCGCTGCTGGAGCTGCTACGCGCGGAGTCGGGCCTTGGAGGCGTGTGTGGATTTCTCACGCCTCTCTCCGCCATCGAGGTCCAGGGTGCGGTGTCTGCCAGATCGAGCTTGGTCTTTTCCGAAGGCTGCTTCGAGACGCTGGGCGTGCAACCCGCGATTGGCCGACTGCTCAGTCGAAGCGACGAAGAGTCTGGCGCGCCGCCCACAGCAGTACTGTCGCATGACACGTGGATGCGCGATTTTGCGGGTCGGCGGGATGTCCTCGGGCAGCAGATCACAATCGACGGGCGTCCGACGACGATCGTGGGGGTGATCGAGCGCGGTTTCCGTGGCCTGCTCCTCGGCTTCCCCGTGCATGTCGTGTATTCACTGCGTGCCTTCCAAGAGCGGGTCGCGGCGAGGGCTCCTTCGGCGTCCGCCTCGCTTCCCGTCACCGCTTTCGCTCGCATGCCGCCCGGCGAGTCGCTCGAGCAGGCGACGATCCGCCTCCAGGCGATGTGGCCGCGACTCCTCGAGCTCTCCGTGCCTCCGAGTTACGAGGGTCCGAGGCGGCGTGCCTATCTCGACCAGCGGCTGTCCGTGACGTCGGCAGCTACGGGCATCGACTACGCGCTTCGGCCGCGGTTCAGCACGCCAGTGCTGGCACTCCTTGGCTTGAGTGTGCTTCTCCTGCTGATCTCGTGCGTCAATGTCGCGAACCTGCTGCTGTTGCGCGGCGTGGCCCAGCGCGGCGACATGGCGCTGCGCGTTGCGCTCGGCGCAGGCAAAAGGAACCTCATCTGCGCGGATCTCGTCGAGCTTGGGCTGTTGCTCGTGGTGGGCGTGGCGATGGGTGTGGCCTTGGCATATGCGGCAGACCGGCTGCTACTTGCGTTCCTGGGCACGATGTACGTCGGCCTCGAAGTCGCGCTGACTCCGGACCTGCGCGCGCTGGCCTTCACGTCGATGACCGCGGCCGTGGTCTGCGTGACAATTGCCGGTCTTTCAACATGGACGGCAACACGGGCGGACCCACGTGGGTTGCTGGCTGCCGGGGCCACGAGAGTCGTCGGAGAGGGCAGCCGGCTGCAAGGGGCTTTCGTCACGATCCAGGTCGCGCTGGCCCTTGCGCTCGTCAGCCTTGCGGCGCTGTTCGGGACATCGCTCGGCCGGATGCGC
>JBGTDH010000619.1:0-8635 GCA_041748435.1 Pirellulales bacterium | reverse complement strand
GCATCGGCCTGACCCACTTCGTGGGACTGTCCGGCATCGAGGAAGCCCGCAACGACGTGGCGGCGCTATTGCCGCGCAGCGATCCGCGGGCCGGCATGTTCGGCTACGAGGAGATCGCCCGGCCGGCGCAGATTTCCGATGGAACGAGCCAGACCCTGATGTTGATCGGCTCGGGCAAGCTCGCCGCTCCGTGGGTGCAAGGGGGCGGGGCCACCATTCGCGGATTGCGCGAGCCGTACTTCGATGATCTCACGGGCTTTGGCTCGCAAGGGCTGAAAGAGCCTGGCGCTCTGGCCATGTTCGCCGATGGCTCCGTCAAGACGCTGTCCGCAAAAATATCTCCCCAGGTTCTCCGCAGCCTGACCACCATTCGCGGCGCAGACTCCGTCGATCTGTCGAAGATGGGAGACATGGTCAAATAAGATGATGAAACACATTCTCCTCTCCGCGTGGGTTCTGATCGCCGCTTCCGGCTCGGCGCGGGCCGATGTGCTGATCTACGATGCCCCCACGATCCCGCCCTTAAAGGTGACGCTACAGGGCAAAGTGCAGGTGAATCCTGGCAAGACGGTGAGCTTCACGCATCCGCTGGGGACACTCTACTTCGGATTGGACGAGGTGAGCTATTACGAGGTGCCCACGGTGTCCGAGCAGTTCGATCGCCGGCTGACGAAGTCTGTGCAGAGCAAGAAGGCCGACGAGGCTTTTCAGACCGCCATCTGGGGCCTGAAGCACGGGTTGATCGAAAAGTACTACAAAGGCATCGACGCCGTGCTGGCGCTGGACAGCAACCATGCCGATGCCCGCCGGGCGTTGGAGGTCAAGCAGAAGATGGCCCAGCCGCTGACCGATTCGCCCCGGTTGGAACAGGACCTTCGAGGACTCGGGCCGCGCAAGCCGATGAAGGTGGCCCGCAGCGCCCATTTCATTTTGCTCTACGATACGCCGGACAAACCGCGCGAAGGCCGCAGAAAGCCGCGGCACGAAGAGCGTTTGGAATTGCTGGAACTGGTGTATGAGAGCTTCCTGCTGATGTTCTACTCCCGCGGCGTGGAGCTGCAGGTTCCGCAAGAGCGGATGAAGGTGATCCTGTTCGACGAGCACAAAGACTATCTGACTTTTTCCACTAGCCTTAGCCCGGACCTGGCCAGCGCCTCCGGCTTCTTCGTGCCCAGCAAGAACTTCAGCGTGTTCTTCGATCACAGCACGAACAAGCAGTTCAAGCAGCTCACGCAAATCTCGGTCGACTTATTGGCCCAAGGCAAAGAGGCCCAGCGACTCAAAAGTCCCGCGGCACGTAATTTGAACCGGTTGGGCAATGCGCTGGACGTGCTGTTCCGCATGTTGCAGGAGAACGAAGACATCACCACGGTGAGCCACGAGGCCACGCATCAGATGGCCGCCAACAGCGGACTGTTCCCCTTGCAAGTGCGCGTCCCCTCCTGGGTTCACGAGGGGCTGGCCACCTACTTCGAGGCCCCGGCGGAAGCGACGTGGAGCGGCATCGGCGCCGTGAACGAAGAGCGCATTCAGTGGTATCGCGCGCTTTCCAGTCAGCCGAAGTACTCCAACATCGACTTCATTGTGAGCGACGAGATCTTTTCCCTGGCGGCGACTTCCGGGGCGCGGCTGCACGCCTATGGCCAGGCCTGGGCTCTCACGCATTTCCTGTTGGAGCGGCACTTTGACGAGTTCTTCGCCTATTACCGGGCCATCGGAGAGTTGCCACGCGACCTGCCACTGAACCCCGAGTTCCTCCGGGAGCTGTTCGCCCGCGTGTTCAAAGACAATCGGGCGCTGGATCAGGAATGGCGGCTGTACATGGACTCTCTAAAGACCGACCTGGAGCAGATCAGGCAAGGGAAGTGAGGGGGGAGAGGAGTAAAGGAGCAGAGGAGGAAAGGAGGAGAGGAACAAGAGGCTCCGCGTCCTTCACTCCTTCACTCCCTTCCTCCTTCACTCCTTCACTCCCTTCCTCCTCCTCCCTCCTTTACTCCTCCCACTTCCAGTTCCCCCGACGGCCGGATGTCGGCCTTCAGCATGCGTTGCATCTGCGCCAGCGCCGCGTCGTTGTCGGCCGCCGTGTTGGAGGCCACGCAATCTGCCGGGATGATGAGTTCGTAGTCTCGCAAGTAGGCGTCGCTGGCCGTGAACAGCACGCAGTTGTTGCCGGCCAGACCGGTGATAATCAGTTTGCGAGCGCCCAGATACTTGAGCAGGATGTCGAGCGAGGTGGCATAGAAGCCGGAATGCTTTGGCTTGAGCACGAAGTAATCGTTCTCTTTGGGGAGCAATAATTCGACGACGCTTTGCCCGCGCACGCGGTCGTGCAAGCAATGCTCGACCTGCCGGTTGAAGTCCGATCGCCAACGGCCGAAGTTGTCGTTCACGTAGATCACAGGCAAACCCGCCGCATCGACACGCTGCCGGAGGGCCGCTAGTTGTCGCGCCATGTGCAGCGCGAACGGCAGCATCTGATCCCCTTCCGGAAATTCCAGGTCGTTGACCACATCGATCATTAACAGCGCGGTTTCGCTCTTGTCCGGCGCGTTGCCGTGAAGGTCTTGATTGGAATTCATGTTGTAGTAAAGGAGGACAGGAGGAAAGGAGAAGTGTCCTACTCCTTTCCTCCTCTACTCCTTTCCTCCCTTCCTCCTCTGCTCCTTTCCTCTCTTCCCACTCAATTCCCGCTCCATGCGGCTTTGCAGCAGGGCCAAGACCGCCGCTTCTTCGGAACTCAACGAGTGCAGAGAGCGTCGCAGTTCATTCTCGGCGCGGGTCTTCAGCGTCTGCACCAGCGTGCGGTCCATGTAGGCATCGAGAACCGCCGGGTGAACATAGCACTTGCGGCACACGGCCTTAGTGTTGCCCAAGCGTTGGGCGACGCGCTCAATGGCCTGCGTGATGTTGCGCTTGGCCCCGGCGTGCGAATCAAAGTCCTCGAACTCTTGGAGCGCGGCCGCGGCCAGCGCTGTTCCGGCCCAGGTGCGGAAGTCCTTGGCTGTAAACTCTTCGCCCGCAATCTCGCGCAGATAGTCGTTCACATCGCTGGATGTCACATCCTGCGACTGGCCGTCCGGGTCAACGTACTCGAACAACTCCTGCCCGGGCAGATCCTGGCATTGATCGACAATGCGAGCAAGCCGGGCATCCTTGAGATCGACCTCGTGCTCGATGCCGCTCTTGCCGCGGAACTCGAACCGCACTCGTTGCCCTTTGACCTTGACGTGCTTGTTGCGCATGGTCGTGAGACCGAAGGAATCGTTGGTGCGGGCGTACTCGTCGTTGCCGATGCGAATGAGCGTGGTCTCCAGCAGCTTCACCACGGCGGCCAGCACCCGCTCGCGCGGCAGTCCGCGGCGAGCGAGATCGCGATTCACCCGGCGGCGAATGCGCGGCAGCGCGTGGGCAAAGGCCACGAGCTTGTCGTACTTCGTCTGGTCCCGCACTTCCCGCCAGCGTGCGTGATAGCGATACTGCTTGCGGCGACGAGCATCCCGGCCCGTGGCCTGCAAATGTCCGTCTTCCCAGGGACATATCCAAACGTCGGTCCAAGCGGGCGGAATAACCAGCCCGCGGATGCGTGCGAGCGTGGTTCCTTTTCCCAGGATTCGTCCTTGTGGCGAGCGATACGCAAATCCTTTCCCGCGGCGCTGCCGCGTAATTCCCGGCACGTCGTCCGAGGAATATCGCAGGTTGGCCGCTCGAGCCGCACGTCGGGCATGGCGATTAACCGAGTCTTTGGAATCTGAGGTCGCAGGGGCGCGCATGCGAGCATCGGGAGCAATGCGCGTGCCATTCACCAGCACGTCGGTGACTGCGGCGCCCGCGGCGTCGCTGCCGCGTCGAGAACGACCAGAAGCCAACCGACCGCGGCGATCGGATTATCTGTGCTCCAACTCGGAGAAGAAGCCGTCGACGGCGCGCCAATTCCGCCGTTTGCCAACAGATTGTTCCAACGCCAGCATCATCGCCAGGTCGGACTGTTGTGGAATCCGCCGCACGCCGGCCGCGAGCTCGTCTTGCATCAGCCCGCGCTCGGCGTGGTCGATCCCCAACAGGTGCCCCATCTCGTGCATCACCACAGTCAAGAGGTCGATGCCACCCGCGGCATCGCCGCCGCGTCGAGCAATGAACTCCGTCGGTCCGACACGGCGGAACTCTCGATTGTCGCCGGGCGTGGTGTCGATGAACCAGCCAAACCCAGAGGCATCGGCGTCAAGGAAGACCCGATCATGAAGGTTAAGGCCCAGACTTCTGCCGGGAAGGTTGGCGATGCGAAATCAATCCGGTCGAGGACCGATGCATCCGCGCCGATGGCGATCCATCGTGCCCGCGCTTCCGCGATGATCGGTGACAAAGAGGTTTCCTGGACGGCGGCGCCGCCCCCGTCCGGGGTTCCGCTGGCTACCAGCGTTCCGATGCCGGAAGTGACCCAAGTGATAACGACCGTGGCAGTGCTCTCGACTCCGGCGCTGTCCTGGATCGTGTAGGTCCAGGTATCGGTGTGACCATGCACATAGGTCGTTTCGATCGCGAATGCCGTGTAGATAAATGAGGCGTAATACGCATCCCATTGCAGCGAGCCTTCCGCCGGGTCGGTCCAACTCAGCATGGTGAGTTCGTCCCCGCAGTCGATGTCGGTGTCATTGCCCATCACTTCCACGGTGCAGATCGCGGTGCCTGTCTCAAAAAGTGCATCGTCGTCTTCGGCTTCCGGAGGGTCGTTCACGGGCGTCACTTCCACGGTAACGGTGGCCCAATTGGAAAGATACCCTTCGGGGTCTGTTGCCTTGTACTGGATCGTGGCGTCGCTGTTGCAGACGCTGTTCCAGTTTGGGGCGGGTACAAACCTGATCTTCCCATTCGCGATGCTCGCGGTCCCTCCCACCACCGTGCCGATCTGGCCGACGGTCAATCCGAAGTTCTCGGCCTTGCCCACCGGCCAGTTGTCCACGTCGGTATCGTTTCCCAGCGGATCGATGTCCACAGCAGTGTCCTCCGCCGTGCTGGCACCGTCGTCCTCCGCGACCGGCGCGTCGGGCACATTCACCACGGTGCCCGTGGCCGTAGTGTGCGAGGTCTCCTCCCATTCATTCTCGATCAAATAGCGAATCGAGAAGTCGCCATACCAATCGTTCGCCGGGCGATAGGAGACACTCCGCACGGGGGGTAAAACGCCTGGGACGTAGACCTCGCCTTCTCCCACATTGAGCCATGCACGGATAACATGCCAAGAGCCGTCGCCGCCTAAATCCGTATCATTACCGCCCACGTTAAGACTATAGACTGTGCCTGGCGCGTAAGACGAGTCCATTTCGAGCAGCGAATAGCCCGCATCCGGGTGTGCCTTCAAGTCGTCGTCCAGGTTCGTAAACGAACCGGCCGCGCCGTCGATTCCAGTAAAATTTGGGTCCGGAAGGCTAGTCGTCGGGTCTGTACTCTTCGTGGTAACGCCGATTGAATATGCTTTGTTGCCGTCATCGGGATTCGCCGGGAAGTCGTCTAATCCCGTCATCGCTAGATGCCTCCACGCCGAGGGCGCCCCTCCGGTGACTTCGCCAGCCGCGAACGTCACCTGCGCTGGTGAAAAGGACGCCTCCCCTGGGGCAGCGAACGACACGTCTACGGGACCAGTATTACCTACGCCCCCCAACGTGGGATGCAGCCTGACACGAATGCCAATCGTGGGACCGCCGAAGTGCTCGTGGGTAACTGGCGGGACGGTCGTATCCCATTCGACTTCCACGAACCCTCTGTCACCGTTCGCGATTACCGCCAACAGAGTCCGAGTCTCTAGGGATTCAAAAGCCAATCGTCGCTGCTTGGGCATCTTGCGATTGGTCATCGCTCACCTTGGTTGTGTTGGGAGACATTCACGGGACGTTAGTAGTCGTACGCGCGGTCAGCGCTTCCTCCAAGGCCTCGCGTCAGCGACGTAAGGCGTTTTAGGGATCGTTGTTAGTTCTCGGTGAGCGTGGCCCAACGTGCGCCCGCAGCGTGGCCGTGCCGGCGGGAGTAATTGATGTGCCGTCAATTGCCAGATAATGTGGCGTCAGACTCAGTAGATCATCGATGCTGCCATCCGTGATGCCACGACATTCCGCAACACGCAGTGTATTTAATCCGCCCGTTTTCGCTCGTGCGAAATTCCTGATGCCCCGATCGGTAATTGGGGAACGATCCAAATACAGAACCCGCATCCCTGTCCACTTCGCGAGATGCGCAAGGCCCGCGTCGGTTACAGGGCTGGACCGAAAGTCGCCGCGAAACACGGACTTCGCTGCCGGGAACGTGGACAAATGAGCCAAGTCCTTATCGCGCAGAGATGGTCCATTGAAGGATACGAAATGCCCCGTGCGCACCGGAAACCAGGGGTGGCCACCGATATCCGACGAAACCGTGCCGCCTAGTGCGTGAATCGCGGCGATAAACGCATCTTGTTCGCGCCCCGCCTTCCGGTAGTGACTGATCCAGTTCCAACCCGTCAGAGCCACGCCAGTCACAAGCATGAGCATGAGCAAGGACCTAAGCCGGAATTGAAGGCGACGACGGTTGTATGCGGCGAGATAAAGCCTTCGCGCCGCAGCGCCGATTGCGCTCGGTAGCCAACGAAGGAGTTTTGGGATGCCGATAGAAACGTGGTTAGCCAGCAGGGCGCCGAGAAAGGCCGCCAGAAAACGCAACTGGGGGTCTCCGCAGGAAAACAAACCACTCAAACAGCCGATCGTCGCGATGAGGATCCTTCGTTTGCACTTCCACCACGGACCCGTCGGAGGCACAACCCTAAAAGAGCGGATCGCGTTGTCAAGAACCTGGCGGCACTTGGAACTCGGCGCGGCCGGACGCACGGTAATGCTGACCGGTCCGGGCCATCCCAGCTCTTCCGTCTCCGTCGGAGTGGGTGTCGATTCGGACATGGCCGAGAAGTTGCCTGGTGGCCTGGCCGTCCGCGTTGCCGACCACGTCGGAGTGGGTGTCGATTCGGACATGGCCGAGAAGGGCCGATGAAATGAGGCACGACCGCTTGCAGTGTGCTGCAACGATTCCGGCATGTCAATCGTTTTTTCGCAGGGTGTCATGCCCACCGACAAATCTCCCCATGCCGATGACGGCTTCTTTCCGCCCGGCGGATGCGTGCGAGCAGCCTATACTTGCGTCGGAAGAGCTACAAGCCTCTACCTGCCCCCGCTCGATCCCCGCTCTGCCCCCGCGCGCTAAACGCTTGCGATTCGCCAGCGGATGCCGATCCCCGTTCCATCGCCGTGAAAGCCGATCAAGAAATGCACTCGCGCGCGGTTGAGGTGCTCAATCGTTTTGTGCAACCGAAGCCGCGCGACGTGCCCGTTGGGCGGCAAGGGATCGAGTATCACGGGTGGCCAGCCTTCCTCCTGGAACGCCGCCAGGATACGCTCCTGATCCGCAGCCGGTTGCAGGAACCGCTTGATGAAGCGGAGGCGAAACTTGAGTTCACGGCGTATCGGATCCCAATTCGGGCTGCATCCGCAGCAGGACGGCGTGCGCGAGCCGTAATTCTCTAGGCGGCCTTGGGCATGACTCAAATCTCCGCGAGTCGTTGGCGTCAGACACTCCCCCGTGACACCAATCGCTGGTTGGGCGGAAAACCGGCCCGGAAGTATGGAAAGATTCCAGGTTCCGCCGAAGTGATTGTCCGGCAATGGGTTGCGGCAAGAACGAGTTGCGGTCGCACGGGACAAGTCGTATCAGAACCAACCGGTACGAGGGGGAGTCGTATCAGCGGAGGTGTGGGGACGCGAATGATATGACCACTTGCGACACGGCTCTTCCCAAGGGTGTGCCATGCTGCGGGCCGCAGGTCTGTTCAAGGTCGGAGAGAATGGATCATTTCCGGGTCGTGGAGAAACTCGGTGTCGTTGGCCCTCTGCGGCACGGGGATTACCAAATCGACCACGAGCGGAAGGTGATCGGACGCTACGCATGCCAGATGATGGCGCGGCACGTCGATATCGACGACTTGCAATTCGCTGCTGACGAAAATGTGATCGATGCGATTCACCGGATAGCGGCTAAAGAAGGTGCGCTGCGGCCGGTGGCCGGCCAGCGCGAGCTGGACGTCTCGCAGCTTTGACCTCAGCTTGCGATACACGGCGGAGGAGGGAATGGCATTGAAGTCGCCGCACAGCAAGACAGGCCCGCGGCAATCGGCATGTTGCAGCCAGTCTTCGCCTAAGAGCGCTTCGGCTTGCTGCAACCGCTCCCCCGACAAAAGTCCGAGATGCGTATTGAAAAACTGGATCTCGGTTCCTTCCACATCGACGCTGACCCACAACGCGCCGCGCGGCTCCAAGTCCGGCCGGCCCCGCACCGTGGGCAACGGGCCCGCCTTGATTAACCGCATCGGCCAGCGGCTGAGAATGGCGTCCCCGTATTGCTCTTCCTCCAATCGCACGGCGGGAAAGAAGTGAAACTCCATCTCCAAGGCCTGCGCGATGGCATGCGCCTGATCGATTCCGCCCGTGCGGTTGCGGCCGACATCCAATTCTTGCAGCGCTACCAGATCGGGACGGCATTGGGCAATGACCCTGGCGATGCGTGACGTGGAGAGCCGGCCATCCATGCCCACGCAACTATGGACGTTGTAGGTCATCACGCG
>JBGTDH010000618.1:0-7505 GCA_041748435.1 Pirellulales bacterium | reverse complement strand
CCGCGCCGCGCCACCTCCACGCACCCCAGACGCGCCAGCTTTCGGGCGGCGTCCCGATACGTCATGGTGCCTCCACGAGGGCGTCGGACCAGACGACCAAGCCGGCCGCGGGCAGGACCACGCCCCGGCGGTAGCTGACGGCCCTCATCGGCGTATAGCTCGACGACGGCGGCCAGGGCGTCCTGGGCATTGGCGAAGGCCTCGTCCAGCGTGTCGCCCTCGGTCACCAGTTCCGGCAGGGCGGGCGAGGTGACGGTGTACCCGCCTTCCGCCTGGGGAGCAAACAGCAAGGGCACCCGGTAGAGCATGCGGCAGACCTCCGACCCACGACGGCAGCTTCTCTGCTGCCAGAGTGCCGGGTGAACGCCCTGTTGTCAAGCCTCCTCCTCCGGCCGAAAAAACGATTGGCTTCCCGCCTTGGCAGCGTCGCCGGATCCATCGACCGTCGCGGCGGGTGTACTTTTTTGGGCTGGCGACACTATAATCTAAGGAATGACGGTTGGATCGATCAACGACCGGCCGGCGACGAATTACCCGCCAAATGGCGTGCTTGGATTGCACAACCGATGTGCCAGCTTGGCTTTGTGCCAACGGCCAAGTTGAGGCGGCACGCTTCTAGCCAAGACAAAAGGGTCTTATGCACGATGTTCGCTCTGCGCTGATGCTACTCTTTGTGGTCGCCGCTTCAGCCTGCACTCGCGAAGAGACCATTCACAGCTACCGGGTTCCGAAGAGCGATGTGGTTTACGAGTTGAATCACGTCGAAGGAACCAAACGGCCCGAGAAAGCGGCGGCCACCCGTCCCGAGCGCACTCTGGCGGCGATTGTGGCGCGGGCCGATCAAGGGTGGTTCTTCAAGCTCACCGGCGCACCGGAGGTAGTTGCCTTGCAGATCGAGCCGTTCAACCAGTTTGTCCGGTCGCTGCGGTTCGACGGCGTCACGCCCAAGTGGACCTTGCCCGCATCTTGGAAGGAAACGCCCGGCAGCGGGATGCGGTTTGCCACGCTGGTAATCGAGTCGGGGGAGAAGCCGCTGGAACTGTCGGTGATCTCCTTGCCGCGCGGCGAAGAGAGCGAGTCTGCGTATCTGCTGGCCAACGTGAATCGCTGGCGCGGGCAGTTGAATTTGCCCCACATCGCAGAGGCCGAGCTGAACGACGAGTTGGAGAAGATCGACGTAACGGGCGCCGCGGTCTACGTTGTTGACTTGGAGGGCACGGCCTCCGATACCGGCATGGGCCGCCCGCCGTTTGCCGGCGGACTGGGTCCGACGCCCCCCGCGGGACCTCCGGCACGTTCGCTCGAGGGGACGCAGGCCGCAGCAAGTGCGCCTGCAACCGCGCTGACGCACATTTCGCCGGAGGGTTGGCAAGCGTTGCCGGTGAGTGGTTTTCGCAAGGCCGCATTCCGCGTGACGGAGGGGGACCAGAAGGCTGAGATTACGGTCATCGATCTGGAACCCGCGGCCGGCGATCTGTTGGCGAACATCAACCGCTGGCGAACCCAAGTTGGGCTGTCTGAGCAGACGCAGGCCGATCTGGACAAGGAGCTCAAGCAAGTCACCGTGAGCAACCTGCCGGGGCAGTACGTAGTTTTGGAAGGTCCCGGCACGGCAGGCAAGCCGCAGACCATTCTGGGCGTAATGGTCAAGCGAGACGCCCGTCCCTGGTTCATCAAGTTGATGGGGGATGCGCCGCTGGCTGCCCGCGAGAAAGAGCGATTCGAGGCGTTCGTGAAGTCGATCAAGTTTGGCGGCGGAGGATCGCAGTAATGGCCCGTGACACGCTACCCTCCGAATCGCAAATTGCGGCGGGTCCCGACTTCGAGCACGAGAAGTTCGAGCCCGCCACGCCGCTGGGCCAGAGCATCGTGCGGTTGCTGGAGCCGCTGGCCTCCTTGAAGCTCACGGTGGCCCTGTTTGCCATGGCCATCTTTCTGATTTTTACGGGCACGCTGGCGCAGGTCGATCGCGATATCTGGGAAGTGATGGGCCGCTTCTTCCGCACGTGGTTCGCCTATGTCGAATGGAAGAGCTTCTTCCCGCACTCGTTCTTTCCGCCCTCGGAATTCACGTGGGTCAAAGACCTTCGCGGCGGATTCTATTTCCCCGGCGGGTTCATCATCGGCGGCGGGATGATGCTCAACCTGCTGGCCGCGCACGGCCTGCGATTCAAGCCGCAAGCCAAGGGCACGCGGCTGTGGGCTGGCGTGGCGACCATCTTGCTGGGCATTCTGGCCACCACGTTTGTGGTTTTGGGGGGCGGCGATAAGGACGGCCTGCAAGACTTGCCGCTGCTGGAATGGTCGACGTTGTGGCAGGTCTTCAAATGGGGACTAGCGTCCGCACTGGTAGGAATGTTGTGGGGCATGTGGCGGTTGGAGCCGCAGCGCAAATGGGAGCGCTGGGGCCTGGGCGCGGCTTCGCTCGCAGTTTCGTTTGTCGTCGCGTACATCTTCTACGAAGGAGAGGATGCCGCGCTGAGCGCTTCGAGCCTGCGCATCTTGTGGCAGCTCCTCAAAGGCGGCCTGGCGGGGGCAATGCTGCTGGCCGGCTGCGTGCTGGTCTTCAAGAAGCGGGCCGGCGTAGTGCTGCTGCATGCCGGCATCGGCCTGATGTTGGCCAACGAGCTCGTTGTGCATACGCTGCACGAAGAAGGGCAGATGCACATCAAAGAGAACGAGACGGTCAACTATGTGCAAGACATCCGCAAGGTGGAGCTGGCGGTGATCGATCCCGCAGGGGAAGACGTCGAGGCCGTAACCGTGGTTCCGCAGGGTCCGCTGCTGGCCGGCAAACGCATCGAACATGCGGATTTGCCGTTTGATGTGGAGCTCGATGAATTCCTGCAAAACTCCGATCTGCGCGCCATCGGTCCGATGGAGAGCAACCCCGCCACCTCCGGCACGGGTCTGAAGTTCAAGGCCGAGCCGGTGCGAGCCGCGGCTGGCGCCGATTCTGGCGGCGACGTGGATGTAAGCTCGGCGTATGTCTCGCTCTATAAGCAGGGCACCCAGCAGAAGCTCGGCACCTATCTGATGAGCGTGGCCACGGCGCTGAAAGACCATCCCGAGCAAGTCGAGGTCGATGGCAAGACGTACAACGTGTTTCTCCGCTTCAAGCGAACCTACAAGCCCTACTCGATGCATCTGATCGACGTGCGGTTCGACAAGTACATGGGCACCAACACGCCCAAGAACTATTCATCGGAGTTGCAACTCGTCGATCCGAGCCGCAACGTCAACGATCGCCGGGTGAAGATCTGGATGAACAACCCGCTGCGGTACGCCGGAGAGACATTCTATCAGTCGACCTTCAACGTCGATCCGACGGATGGCGTGGAGCTGACCGGCCTGCAGGTGGTGACCAATACCGGCTGGATGATTCCTTCCGTGGCCTGCATGATTGTCGCGCTGGGCATGCTGGCGCATTTTGTAATCACGCTCACGCGGTTTTTGGGTCGAATGGAAAATGCCGACGCGCGCACCGCCGATGCAAAGGACGCTAAGCGGCAAGCCAGGAAGGCGCGGCGGGATGAGATTGCCTCCGCCGGCGCGGCGGCCTGGATCGTGCCTCTGGCCGCCGTTTTGATCTTTGGTGCTTACCTGCTGAGCAAGGCGCGCGTGCCGCGGGCGGCGGAAGGTCAGATGAAGATCAGCGAGTTCGGCCAGTTGCCGCTGGTCTATCAAGGCCGCGCCAAGCCGTTCGATACGTTGGCCCGCAACAGCCTGCAAGTCATTTCCGATGGCGAGACCTTTGTCGATGGCGAAGGGAAGACGCAGCCGGCGATTCGATGGCTGCTGGATGTGATTGCCCGCCCCTCGGTGGCCATCGATCACAAGGTGGTGCGGATCCAGAATATGGACGTGCTTTCCACGCTGGGCTTGGAGCGCCGCAAGGGTTTCCGCTACGCCATCAGCGAATTCAACGACAAGATGGCCAAGTTCGAGGAAGAGGCGGGACAGGCCCGCGACAAGGATGCCAAGACGCTCAGCGTGTATGAGAAAAAACTGCTGGAGCTGGACAGCCGGTTGCGGACCTACATGACGCTGATGACGGCGTTCGATCAGCCCCGCATTCGCGATGACAATCCCGTGGAAGATTTGATGCGCGTGGTGCAGCAACAGCAGCAGGCGTTCCCCAAGATGCAGCTTCCGCTGGCCGTGCCCCCGGCCGTAGCCGGCGGAGAATGGGAGCCGTATGCGGCGGCCTACATTCGGGCGTGGGCGGCGGCCAACATGCCCAATCTGCGGCAATCGCCCAACGAAGCCACGATTTCCATGAACTCCCTGCTGGTGTCTTACGCCAAGAATCAACCGGGCGAGTTCAACAAAGAGCTGGATCAATACGCCTCGTGGCTGAAGGCGCACGAGCCGCAAGACATCAATCCACGGAAGGTGAAGTTCGAGGCGTTCTTCAATGGGTTCCAGCCGTTCAAGCAGGCGATGGTCATGTACGTGGCCGCCTTTGTCATGGTCTGCGTCTCCTGGCTGGCGTGGCGCGTGCCGCTTTCCCGTGGCGCGTTCTGGCTGCTATGCCTGGCGTTGGCGCTGCATACGTTTGCGCTGGTGGGGCGGATTTATATCTCGGGCCGGCCGCCGGTGACGAATCTGTATTCGTCGGCCGTGTTCATCGGTTGGGGCTGTGTGGTGCTATGCCTGTTGTTGGAGATGCTGTTCCGATTGGGCATCGGCAGCGCGCTGGCCGCCACGTCCGGCTTTGCGACACTCTTGATCGCCAGCTTTCTGGCGGGTGACGGCGACACGTTCACCGTGCTGCAAGCCGTGCTCGATACCCAATTCTGGCTGGCCACGCACGTCACTTGCATCACCTTCGGATACGCCACAACCTACGTGGCCGGACTGTTGGGGATCGCGTACATCCTGGGGGGATTGTTCTCGCCCGCGCGGGCCGGCAAGACGGGCACGGACATCAGCCGCATGCTTTACGGCACGCTGTGCTTTTCGATCTTTTTCAGCTTTGTGGGCACGGTGCTGGGGGGCCTGTGGGCCGATGACTCCTGGGGCCGCTTCTGGGGTTGGGATCCCAAGGAGAACGGCGCGCTGATCATCGTGCTGTGGAACGCGCTGGTGCTGCATGCCCGTTGGGACGGCATGGTCAAAGAGCGCGGGCTGGCGGTGCTGGCCGTGGCCGGCAACATTGCCGTGAGCTGGAGCTGGTTTGGCGTGAACGAACTTGGCGCCGGCCTGCACTCCTACGGCTTTACCGAAGGCGTGGCGTTGGCGCTGGGCGTGTTTGCCCTGTCTCAACTGGGCATCATCGGCCTGGGCTTGGTGCCCAAGCAGCACTGGCGGAGCCTCCAAGCCAGCCAAACAGCGTAGCCTCCGCCCCTTTGCCGGCGGTGCCCGGTCTGATAATTTAAATCGGATCGGCGCTTGCTCTTGCACCTGGATAATTACTCGCATGCCCACGCCTCATCCGTTTCCTGTACTGCGTTCGGAGATTGCCGGCCATTCGGTCGTAGAATTGGCGGAACGCTACGGCACGCCCTGCTTTGTGTACGATGCGGAAACGATTCTCGAGCGGATCCGCGATCTGGCGGCGTTCGATGGCATCCGCTACGCGCAGAAGGCATGCTCCAACTTGGCGATTCTGGACCTGATGCGGCGTCACGGCGTGCTGGTCGATGCCACCAGCGCCGGCGAAGTGCGCCGCGCTATGGCCGCCGGTTACTCGGCTCAGGGCGATCCGCCGCCGATTGTCTACACGGCCGATATCTTCGATCGTGAATCGCTGGATCTCGTCATCGAGCAGAGCATCCACGTCAACTGTGGCTCGCCGGACATGCTGGAGCAACTCGGCGAACGCTCGCCGGGACGCGAGATCACGCTGCGCATCAATCCCGGCTTCGGGCACGGCCACAGCCGCAAGACAAACACGGGCGGCGAGCAATCCAAGCATGGCATCTGGCACGAGCAGCTTACCAAATGCCTGATCCGCGCAGACGAATTGGGCCTGGCGATCACCGGCTTGCATTTGCATATTGGCTCCGGCACCGATCTGGAGCATCTCTCGCAAGTGTGCGGCGCGATGGAGAAACTGGCCAAGGAAGTCGGCCGCCGCCTCACCACCATCAGCGCGGGGGGAGGCCTGCCGGTGCCCTACAAAGAGGGAGACAGCTACGTCGATCTGGACGTCTACTTCGAACTGTGGGACACGAGCCGCAAGCGGCTGGAGGATCAGTTCGGCCATTCGCTGCGGCTGGAGATCGAGCCGGGGCGCTACCTCGTCGCCGAGAGCGGCTTCCTGGTGAGCGAGATTCGCGCCATCAAGCAGATGGGCGGCAACACGTTCTACCTGGTCGATGCGGGCTTCAACAATCTAGCCCGCCCCATTCTCTACGGGGCGTATCACCCCATGGCCATTGTGCCGGCCGATGGCGACGAGCATCGCCCGCTGCAAGAGGCCATTGTCGGCGGACCGCTGTGCGAATCGGGCGATATCTTCACGCAGCAGGACGGCGGCTACGTGTGCTCCCGCAAGCTTCCGCTGGCCCAGGTCGGGGACTTGCTGGTGATCGAGAACGCCGGCGCCTACGGCGCTTGCATGGGCTCCAACTACAACTCCAAGCCGCTGGCGGCCGAGGTGCTGTTGCAAGAGGGGGAATCCCACCTGATTCGCGCCCGCCAGACTTTTGACGACATGATCCGCGGCGAATCGATCCCGCACCTGGCCGGCGTGTCGTAGCGAGTTCGCATCGCAAGGAACGATGCGACTCACGGAATTGAATAGCAACCCTGCGGTTCCGTTGGCCAGCAACCAACCGTGTCCCTGTCGGCGTTGGGGATTCCAAGGTTGGTTTACAACATAAAATGCTTAGCCGTATAAACTTATGGACATAGTTAGCCTGCCAATCGAACATTAAGTTGACAAGATTGGCCACTAATGTTTACAATTAGCGATCGCGGTTGCTGGAAATCCCATGGCCGAACGTCAGAAAACGGTCGTCATTCGCCAGTTCATTATTGAAATGGTGGAGCGGCATCCGTCAGATATTGCAACCGAGGCGGCCCGCGAATTCGGAATCTCCAGGCAAGCTGCTTGGCAGCACATCCGCAAACTTCAGAGTCAAGGCGTTCTCAGAGCGGAGGGCAAAACCAGCTCTCGAAAGTACTCGCTCGTGCCGCTGGCACGTGAGAGTTTTAGCCTCCAATTGCTGGATTTAAACGAGGATCTCGTCTGGCGCAAACAAGTGTTGCCCTTGTTGGCCGGTGTTCGGGAGAGCCCGCTCGATACGTGCTATATCGCATTTTCAGAGATGCTGAAAAAAAACGAATTGGCTTCTATCCTCGTCGCTCCCGCACAAAGCGCGGCCTCGGAAAAATCGCGCAATCGGGAGCGATGAGGACCAGGCCTAGGGGCGTTGATCTCGCATCGGCCGGTGGCTGAACGTAACCTACCGCCGCGGGTAGGTGGCTACAAGCCGCGGCCGCCAGTTCGCAAGCGCAATGGAAAAGGTTGGCCATGACGTTTGTGGCGTTCGATC
>JBGTDH010000617.1:0-9153 GCA_041748435.1 Pirellulales bacterium | reverse complement strand
GCCGCACGCGTTAGCGAACGCGAAGCATGCATGCCCTTCTAGGAACCCGCATGTTCGATGGCACGAATTCCGAGCAGCCGGTGACGGATTCTCCGGACGCTAGCGTTGTGCAGGCGGAGTTGGCGCCTCCGATGCTGCCGGCCCCGGGATTCTGGGCCTCCGTGGGATGTTGTGTACTGCTGTTAGGCGCGCAGATGGCTGTTGTCACCGCGGTGTTGATTCCTTGGGCCTTTCTCGAAGGCATTCGCGGCGGCGGACCACTCGACCCGGCGGCCTTGCAAGATTCGCTGCCGATGACATTGTTGATTGGCGCCGGGACCGTGGGTACGGTGTTGTGTGCGCTGTTGATTGTGGCCATTGCCTATCGGCGGCAGGTGGCGGCGAAGCTGGCGCTACGGAATCCGACGTTCACCCAATGGGCCGTGGTCGTGCTGGCCGTTCTGCCGCTGTCGGTGTTGTCGAGCGAGCTGACCAACTGGGTTGCCTGGGTGCTCCCGAACTCGTGGACGGAGATGGGCGAGATCTTCGCGCAGTTTGCCGAAGAATCTCTCGGAGCAGCGCTCTTCTTCGGGGCGATATTGGCCGCGCTGGGAGAGGAGCTGTGTTTCCGAGGCTTCATCGGCCGGGGGCTTGTGGCCCGCTACGGAGTGGTGGCCGGCGTGCTGCTCACTTCGTTTCTGTTCGGGGCGGTGCATTTCAATCCCGTGCAGGCCAGCGGGGCCATGCTGTTGGGCATCGGTATCCATGGGATCTATCTGGCCACGCGATCGCTCTATCTGCCCATCCTGGCGCACGCTCTGAACAATGCGTTAGCGTTTGTGGCTTTCTCGGCGCGTTCGCGGCTCAGCTTGCCCGGATACATTCCGGATGAGCAAGGAACCGTGGAGTTCACGCCGTGGCTGCTTCTGCTGATGTCGGCGGCCGCGGTTATGGGGCTGACCCTCGTGCTGCGAGATACACGCACGCGCTTTCTGTTTGCCAACGGCAGCATCTGGGATCCCGGGTTCGTGACGGCCGAGCAGCCGCCGCGAGACGTTCCGGCGTCGCCGCACACAAGTCCAGCACAGCCGCTGTCCTTGTTGATCGCGGCGCTTACTTACGGTGGGTTTTTTGTCACGCTGCTGTTTTACACGCGTTGGTCCGGATGAGAGCCAACGGCTACTGGATTTGCTTGCCGTAGCGATCGCGAAGGTGATCAGAGTATTGGGCGACCGTTGATTCGAGAGCGGACGTTGTCAATAGTCCCGCCGCGACCAGTTGCTCGGCTAGTTGCTCCAGGCAGCGACGAGTCAGCCTTCGCTGATACAACAGCATCAGACGCCTTTCGACCAGGTCGGCCAGGGTGCGCACCAATTCGTGTTGAATCACCCAGGCGACATACCGCAGCCCAACATTTGTGCCGTCCAGGCAATCGGCCGCAGTTGCGGGACTCTCGGCCAAAGTCTCGCCGGAAGTAGGCAGCGGGCGATCGCGCGTGACTATCTTGAGCGGCCAGCCCAACCGACGCAGCACTGTGGCGGCGGTAGATTCCGCCAGCGAGCGGCACGTGGTCAGTTTTCCGCCGATCACGGAATACAGCGGCACCGGCCCCCCGGAATGCTCATGCAACCAATGCCGCCGCGTGATGGAGGCAGGGGTGCGGCGATCGACAAACGGCAGCGGCCGCACGCCGGCATAGTGCCAATCGATATCTGTTCGCTCCAATCGCAGATGGCCGAACACCCCATTCACGGCAGCCAGCAGATAGTCGAGCTCCTCGTCGGTGGCCCGCGCGACGCGGGGATCTCCCTCGAAGGGCACGTCGGTTGTGCCCACCAGCGTCTGCTCTCCCAGAGGCAGAATGAAGACGGGCCGGCCATCGGCAGCTTCCGCATATACGCCGCGATCCCGCAGCGCGTCCCGCAAACCCTGATGATTGCTAAGAAAATGCGTTCCCTTGGTGCCGCCGATCAGCCGCTCCGAACGGACCGCCAACTGTGCCAGCGTGCTGTCGACCCAGGCGCCCGTGGCGTTGAGAATGGCCGCTGGCTCCAGCAAAAACTGCACCTCGCCGTCTTGAGAAACGACCTCAACCGTGCGACCTGCCAGCCGGGCCGTGGCATAGGTGAACACCGTGAGGGTCGCCCCCGTGGTCTCGGCCGCGCGGCGGGCATCTTCCAGCATGCTGATCGTCACGCGTTCGGGAAAAGGCGCTTGCGCGTCGAAGTACGAACACTGCCAGCGATAGCGCGCGGCGTCGACCGGCATGGCCTGCGGATCGTCGGCGTGATACACGCGATGCCGCGGCAACGCAGGATCGCGGGCGTACGCGTCGTACCAACGCAGGCCCGCGCGCACGAGCCACAATCCACGGGAATGAGTCGCCGGTTTTGCTGCCGTGCCAAAAAAGCGGCGTGCGGCGGAGAAGAATCCGCCGAAGCGGTTGCTTAAGGGCACGAACAGCTCGATGGGCCGCACGAGGTGGGGCGCCAACCGCAGGAGCCGGGTGCGTTCTTCCAGCGATTCGCGAACCAGGTCGAACTCGCCGTATTCCAGGTAGCGTAGTCCACCGTGAATGAGTCGCGAGGAAGCGCTTGTGGCGCCGGAGGCCAGATCGGAAGAATCGACCACGATGACCGGGACGCCGTAGACGACGAATTCCCGCGCGAGCGCCGCGCCGTTGATGCCGGCGCCAAGGATCAGCACGGGCGGTCGGCGCATGATCGAAAGCAGAGCGGTTCGCGCCAGGGGCCGTTCTCCGCGAGCTGCTACTTCTTCCCTTTCTTGGAGCGTTCCAGATACGCCACGCTGGCGCGCACGCCTTCCAGGTTGGGGTTCAGCTTCAGCGCGCGGCGGAAGCATTCCAGGGCGGCGTCGAAATCGCCGAGTTGCAAGTGGCACTGCCCCATGCCCGAGGCCGCGCCGTAATGGTAGGCGTTAATCTCCAGCGCCTGGCGGCAGTCATCGATCGATTCCCGATATTGCGCCAGGCTGTAGTAGGCGATCGCTCTCTGGTTCCACGCCTCGGCAATCTCCGGGGCATCGGCGATCAAATCTCGTGCACGGCGGATGCAATCGTGGAACTGCTGGGCCGAATTGAGCCGCACCAGCAGGCCCAGCCGCTGACGCTGGCTATCGTTGCCGGCGCGCCGCCAAAGCGTGGTGATGGTGTTTTCTGCAATGCTTCGCACGCCGCGATCCGCATCGACAAGCGCTCGCCCGGCCACAGCGTTGGAGCTGTAGTCTCCGACCAGGCCCAGAGCCAGAATGGCGGCCCGGCGCGACTCGCGGCTGCCGGCGCTCGCCAGCCGTTCCAGCGTGCCTAGGTTGTAGCAATCCGAGATCTGCTGGATAAAGTCGGCGGTCGATTGGCCCGCCAGGAACTGGCGATACAGTTCCGTAAGCAGGGGTGTCCGCGGCTGATTAAGTTTCACGCAGGTTCTCCGAACCATCAAAGATAAACTGCCGCCGATGTCGGATTCCGATTTGCCGACATCACCGCAGGGCCTACTTCGAGTGTAACCAGCCGGCAGCCGCCTGCCAATTGGCAGGTATCACGATTCGGCGCCTGGCCCACGTGCGATCGAGAAGAAATGCAATGTTCAATTCGCCCTGCCGGAGATTTGCCGAGATTTGGCTGGTTTTCTGACGCCTAACATCGGAGACTGAAGTCTTCCGAAGTGAGGTGACCCGAGGAGAATTATGCGGATTGATCGAGTACGCTCGCGGCGAAAACGGAGGAACGAGCACTGCTTGCGCGCCTGGCGCAGACCTCTGAGGCCACCGGAAGGACTTGAAGAGCGCACCCTGATGGCGCTCGCTGCCAGCGATTTCAACATGTTCAGCACTCCCGATCTGACGGTGCCCGGCCTCGTGGGGAGTTACGTGAACTCGAGTTTGCGATCCTATCTGGTGCAGGACGATTGGCGGCAATCGCAGCCGATCTCGGGAACGAGAAATGATGGTGCGCTGAATTTCACGACCAATGAAGAAGGACTGGGTGGCAACCGCTTCCAGTTGCTGCAAGAGACGGCTCCGCGGTTGCGGGTAGCGTACCTGATCCCCAACAACCGCGAGCCTCAGCCGGAGGCAGTGGCGCGGCTTCAAGGTTTAGTGCAAACGTACCAGGACTTTTTCCGCCACGAGATGACCCGATTTGGCTTTGACAACAAGATTTTCGAATACGAAGTTCATATGCTGGATCTGCCAGAGGACGATGCCTTTTATCGCGCCGACGATCAGAACAATGACGGGCTCACAATTTACAATCGGTTAACTTCGGCGGCGAGCGACCTGGGACTCGGAATTCTGACTCCGGGCGAGATCTGGCTGCTGATGTACGAGGGACACACGCAAGACCCGAATGGCGCCGTGCGCGGCGGAGTTGCTCTCGGACTGGGTGCGGGGTCCGGCAGTGGCGGTGGAGTCGGCGTGGTCGATAGTGCCAGGTTATCGCTGTTGGATATCGTCGGGTTACGCGATGAACGGCAGTACGACGGCCTTGTGATTCCGGAGATCGGGCCCTTCCCTTTGCGGTTTGGCGTCTCGTTCCCGGATTTTGAAGGCCCGACAGTAAGCAGCATCGCCTCCAGCACCGTCGGGGCCATTCTTCACGAGATCGGGCATGGTCTGGGGTTGCTCCACGACTTTCGCAACGATGCGAATTTCGACGGCAACCTGATGGGAAACGGTTTGAGAGGCTTTCGCGGCGTGCTCTCTCCGCAGAGATTCCCGGAGGAAACAACGCGGCTGACCTATGGCGCCGCGCTGTTTCTCAACCGCAGTCCGTTCTTCAACCCTTTCGAGGTTTTTCCCGGCGAGACACCTCCCCTGATCGACTCCGTGACGGTCGAACCGCAGGTAATTCAGGGACTGGTGCATGTTTCCTTCGCGGCCTCGGACCCCGACGGATTGGCCGTGGCATTGCTGCGGCGCAATGGAGCCGACGTGGCCGAGATTCCACTCTCCGGGGTGTCTGTAGCGACGGCGTTTCGCACTCCTCATTACAGCCCTGGCGAGGTGAATACCTTTACCGTGACCGTCTATGACGTATACGGCGTCCGCCAGGACATGGAAGTCACGCAAGCAATTAACAACACGTTTAACCAGGCACCCGTGCCCAGCATTCGCGTCCTGCCCTCTACGGTCGGAGTAAACCAATCGCTTCTCTTGGACGCGACGCGCTCCACCGACGCCGATCAAGACAGCTTGCTGGTCGAATGGGACTTCGATGGTGATGGCACATTCGACACGACGCCCTCGGCCAGTCTAACGCACTCCGTCGTTTATGCGACAGCCGGTGTGCGCCAAATCGTGGCGCGTCTAACCGATTCGTCCGGGGCTCAGTCGCTCTCCTCGCCGCTTGGCGTGCTCGTGGCGGAGTTGCCTGACCTGGTCGTGGGCCGCTTGGAAATCGTGTCGCGCGACGCCACCCAGATCGATTATCGATACACCATCGTCAATCAAGGCCGGGGCACGGCAGTATTGACAGGGCCAACGACTTCCGACTTCGACAACGTCTTCTTACAAGCCTTTCTTTCCGCGGATACCATCGTAGACGCCTCCGACTTGCCGGCGGGTGAGACAATTCTGCGCCTGTTAACCCAAGATTTCCTGATATCCGACTCATTTCTTTCGGGCAGCTTCTCCGCCACGGCCACGATCGACCCCGCCACCAGGCCCTACCTCCTTCTGACCATCGCCGGAGATCTTTCCGAAACGGATCGAAGCAACAATTCGCGCGCCGCGCTCATCAATCCTCTGCTGGTTCTCAGCCCGGATAGCGGCATGGCCCCGCTAGTGAGGGTACTCGACGCGACCGATCTGCACGAGCGGTTCACTTTTATGGCTTACGCCGAAGCGTTCACCGCCGGGGTACGCGTTGCCCTAGGAAAAATCAATGATGACGACGTGCCCGATATCATTACGGCGCCGGGTCCCGGTGGTGGGCCGCACATCCGAGTCTTCAGCGGCATTGATGGAACCGAGCTATTCGGCTTCTTTGCCTATGACCCCAGTTTCAGCGGCGGCGTCTATGTTGCCTGCGCGGATGTCAATGGCGACCGCCGCGACGACATTATCACCGGCGCGGGTGCGGGAGGTGGACCGCACGTGAGGGTCTTTAGCGGCCAGGATGGTTCGGAGTTGTTTGGCTTTTTCGCCTACCATCCGAGTTTCAGCGGCGGCGTACGCGTGGCTGCCGGAAACCTCAACGGAGATGCACTGGCAGACATCATCACCGGCGCCGGGCCCGGCGGTGGGCCCCATGTCAAGGTCTTTGACGGGATGTCGCAAACCGAGTTCTTCGGCTTCTTTGCCTATGACCCCGCTTTCAGCGGCGGAGTGTTCCTGGCCGCAGGCAATGTCGATGGCGACAATCGGTCCGATATTATCACCGGCGCGGGTGCGGGCGGCGGCCCGCATGTGAGGGTGTTTCGTGGCGGCAGTCAGTCGGAACTGTTTGGCTTCCTTGCTTATCATCCCAGCTTCAGCGGCGGCGTGAGGGTGGCCGCGGCAGATCTCGATGGCGACGGACTGGACGACGTCATCACCGCTGCCGGCCCCGGTGGTGGACCACACGTTAGGGCGATCAGCGGCGCGACAGCTACGGAAATCGCGGGCTTGTTTGCCTACGAAGCCAGTTTCGCGGGTGGCGTGTTCTTGACGGGGATGCCAAGCACCATTGGCCCCGACGCGCTGCGCCTGGGTCGTGATGCTGCCGACAATCGGAGTAAAAGCGCCTCACCAATCGCGGCAGACATCTCGAGCCCTCAACTGCAGTTGATCCATGCGGCAGCCGTGGCGCGCTGGGAGGCGGCAGGCCTGCCGCAAGAGCGGATTGGTCTCTTGCGGAGGGCTAATATCTCGACGGCTGATCTTCCCGGCGACCTTGTTGGCGTCGCTCGGGGCGGCAATCTGGTTCTCGATCACGATGCCGCCGGACGCGGTTGGTATATCGATCCAACGCCCCATTTAGACGATGAGTTTGAGTGGCCTTCGGGATTCGGCGTCGAGCCAGCATCCTCGGATGGAGTCGACTTGCTGACGGCCGTGTTACACGAGCTTGGCCATTTGTTGAACCTGCCCCACTGCGACGCAGTCGAGGACTTGATGGCCAGTTCCCTCGGCGCGGGTATCCGTCGTTTGCCCACGAATGCATTGTTGAATGCCGTGTGGGGTACGTGGTCGGAGTAGCTGGGCTTGCTTTCGGAGACTTGGCCGTCTATTCCGCCGTGAGCCAATCGTATTTCCAGATCGGATTGCCGCACTGAGCGCAGCGTTCGCCGTTGTCCAGCACGATGCCGTGGCAGGCGCTGCAATCGCCAATGCCCGGCAGCACCAAAAGTTGCCGTTTGCGGGCTTCCTGCGCGCGGGCATGATCTCCAAACGCCAGGGCTGTGGCACTTCGCACGGCCAATGGCAGTAGGCGATAAATCACCAGGGGCGCCCGGCTGGCCTCCGGCAGTGCGCGTTCCAAGGTGGTGGAGAATACCCGGCGACGATCTTCAAAGCTGCGGGCACTGTATTGCGCCAAGCGATGACCACTGGCGGCCGCAGAGGCTTGTTCGCCCAGACGCAACTCTGCCAGCCAGAACGCGAACCACTCGTCCTGTCCGGCGACATACTGACAGTCCCGCGTAAGCGCCGCGGCTTCCGCGATCTGAAACAACTCGATCTCGTCTTTGGCTTTCTCCTCCATCTTTACCAGGCTGGAGGGCATCAGCATGGAGTCGGTGCCAAAGTTGCGCTGCACATCGACATGCACGCGCGTGAGAAACAGATCGGCCAGCAGCCCCAGGCCATCGAACAAGCTGCCCGCCACGTGTTCGCCATCACCGCGAGACAGCCGTTCGTTAAACTGTGCGGCTGCCGCCGTGCGCCGCTGCATTCGAATCTCTGCGTTCATGCGGCAAGTCCTAGAAGGGGTCTCCCCCATCACCATATCCGTTGGCGGATGACGGAGCAACCGGCGACAGATCGTTGACGCGGACGCGCGGCAGCCGTCAATCGCGGCCCAGACGACAGCCGAGCAGACCGCCCGGCAATTGCAGAGGTCCGATATTGACGGCCTAGCGAGCGCAGACAGGGCCTCTCGCTTTCGTTACCTTACAGCTGCGTTAGAATGAACGGTCCCGCGGAAAGGAGTCTGGCGTGCCCTACCTCATTGGCACGGACGAGGCCGGCTATGGTCCCAATCTGGGACCGTTGGTTATTTCGGCCACGGTCTGGGAAGTTCCTTCGCTCGATCCCCGGGCGAATCTCTACCGCCGGCTTTCGGCTGCGATTGTGGCCGGAACCGCGGCCAGCGAATGGGGCAAGCTGCCGCTGGCCATTGCGGATTCCAAACTGCTCTATCAGCCGTCCACGGGACTGGCCACGCTGGAGCGCGGCGTGCAGACCTGTCTGTGCCTGCTTGGCGGCGCTCGTAACTCCTGGCAAGAGTTGTGGCAATATCTGGAACCCGCGCGCGATGCGTGCCAGGACGAGCTTCCCTGGCATGCCGAGGGAGAGTTCACCTTGCCCCTGCGAGCGGACGGCGCCGAGTTTGCGCCGCTCTCTGATGTGCTCCGCGAGGCGCTGGATGCTGCTGACGTGCGGTTGATCGGCATTAAAAGCCGCTGCGTGTTCCCCGGTCCTTTCAACGAAATGGTGACCCGCTTCGACAACAAAGCAGAGGCTCTGTCCCGCACGACACTCGCGCTGGTCGCGGAGATGCTCTACCCCTTGCCGCCCGGCGAGGTGCGGATCGTGTGCGATAAGCACGGCGGGCGCAATCGTTATGGGCCCTTGCTGCAGCAGCTCTTCCCTGATGTGTTGATCGAGGTGCGCCGCGAGAGTCGCGAAGTGAGCACCTATCGCTGGGGCACAAGTCCTGCACGCCGAGAAATCGTCTTCATGGCGGGGGGCGAAAGCGCGCTTCCCACGGCCCTGGCATCAATGGTTTCCAAATACGTGCGCGAGGTGTCGATGCACTGCTTCAATGCCTATTGGCGGCGTCATCTCCCGGAGCTGCGGCCCACCGCTGGCTACCCGGGAGATTCGCGGCGGTTCAAGTCGGAAATCGCGGCGATGCAGCAATCGCTCGGCATCGCCGATGCAGTGCTGTGGCGTGATCGGTAGCCTAGCGGCTATTTGCCGCGGCCGTGCTTTCGTCTATGCCGCGCTGGCGTGGAC
>JBGTDH010000616.1:0-2344 GCA_041748435.1 Pirellulales bacterium | reverse complement strand
GAAGCGTCAGGTCGTGGTTCAGGAGACGTTGGCAACGAAGGCCTCTTTGCAACGATGTTGTCCAATCTGTTCGTCATGCTTGTTGGAGTTACCTCTGCGGACAACGTTCCAACCGGATATCCACAGTCTGCGAGACCTGTTGCCCGCGAAGTGCGGCCGACTTGGGCTTGTAAACTTTCCACGGCCAAACGTGTCTTGGCGTCGCTAGGGATCAGCCGTTCGATTTGGCGGCAACTGTGTAAGACCGTGCTGTGATCGCGGCCGCCAAAGAATTGGCCGATCTCCACGAGCGTCTTGCCCGAGCCCTGGCGTGCCAAATACATGGCGACGCTGCGGGCCTGGACGACGGAGCGTTCCCGTGAAGGACTTTTGAGGTCGACCAGTTTCAGGCCGAAGTGCCGCGCCGTGAGCGTCGACAGGCTGTGCAGGCCTTGCCCCGTGCGAGACGGGCGGCGTAACAAATAACGCTCGACGTCGGCGGGAGTCAAAGGTGTTTCTGGTTGGGCACGCTCGGATTCCAAGCTCGACAGGGCGCCAAGCAACTCGGGTACGCTTCCCGGTACGGATTCCGCCAACGCGCGGGCGGCTAATTTTGTGAGCAGTGTGCCACGGCTGGCGGCCAGCTCCTCGATGATTTGCGTGCGGGCCGCCACTTCCGGCCAGGCTAACGGCACTTCCAGGCCAGCCATCAATCGGCCTCGCAACGCGGGAAGAAGCGAAGTCATGCGCGCCAACGGCTCGCGGCATGTCACTAGAATCTGGACGCCGCGCTCGAGCAGTTCGTCAACCAGACACAAGAGCTCTTGTTGAGAAGCAGTTTTTCCCGCCAGTCCGGTTAAGTCTTCCACGACGATGAACTTCGATGTTCGGTATCTCTCGCGCCGGGGCGATGCATTTCCCTCTACGACGGCCCGAGAGAACTCTTGTGCGAACTCAGCGGCTGCAATGACGATCGGCGTTGCGTCGGGGTGAAGCTCAGACCAGGCGCGAGTTAATCCCAGCGCCAAGTGGCTTTTCCCGCTCGCGGCAGGACCGGTGAGCACCAACGGGTTGTATTCGCAAGCACCCGCAATCACACAGCGGGATGCTTCGCACGCCAGGCGGTTTTCCGGACCCGCCACGAAATGATCCAACGCTGCAAAGCGTGAAGCTGCCTGGGGCGAGGATATTCCCCCGCGAAACGAGATGCTGGAGACGCCGTTCACCACGCTTACGGTCCGTCCCGATGGCAGCAGACGCCATCGTTCAGAGAGTGCAGAGATTACAAACCGGAAGTGTACCAGAATTCAGCCCGGGTTGCGACCCACCGAGGGCAAAAAACGGCCAGTATTCTTCGATCGCAAGTCATTGCAAACAAGCAAGATGCGACGGGCTGCCTCCTCAACGTCGGGGAGCGTGGTTCCGCGTCCCAAGCTGAACCGCAAGGAGCTATGTAATTGCTCGTCCGGACAGCCCATGGCAAGCAGCACGGGCGACAGATCGGTCGACCCGCTGGCACACGCAGAACCGGTAGAGCATGCCACGCCAGCCAGGTCCAACGCCATCTGCAACGCCTGCCGATCAATGCCGGGAAATGAGATCTGGGACGTGTGCGGCAAGCGACGCGCCGTGGAACCCTGCACGACGGCTGTGGGATAATTGCTTAGGAGCAAAGACTCGAACCGATCGCGCAGCGCCGTCACGCGGCCGATGTTTTCTTGAAGCTGCTGCTGTGCGAGCTTCAGCGCCTCGTGCATGCCCACCGCCAGGGCCACGGGCTCTGTTCCTGGCCGCAGGCCGGCCTGTTGAAAGCCGCCCAGAATTTGCGGTGCAAGTGGTACGCCGTGTCGCAGGAGCAACGCGCCCACGCCGCGCGGTCCGTGAAACTTGTGAGCGGAGACCGTCATCGCATCGGTCTGGAGCTCGCGAAAGTTCAGCGGCAGTTTGCCTGCCGCTTGAATAGCATCGCTATGGATGCGCACGCCGGCAGCCTGGCAGAGCGAGGCGACTTCCGGGACCGGCTGCAGAACCCCGGTTTCGTTATTGCCGAACATCAGGCTCACCAGGCCTTCGGCAGCAGCGGCGCGTCGCGAGGAGACTTGGGCTGCGATCCAACGGGCATCGACAACGCCCGCGGGCGAGACAGGCGCTCGCAGCACTTCCCAGCCGCGGCGAGCCAAAGCCTCTGCGGGGGCCGCAATACTGGCGTGTTCGATGGCAGAAATAATCAGCCAGCCGGCTTGCGGGGAGCTTCCGCACAGCCCTAGCAACGCCAGATTATTCGCTTCCGTCCCGCCGCTAGTGAAGACGAGCGAATCGGAGCGGACCGATTGCGTATCGGCGCCGAGCAGGGCCGCCACACCCT
>JBGTDH010000615.1:0-2632 GCA_041748435.1 Pirellulales bacterium | reverse complement strand
TGATTCCCAACTCCCTTGAACCCCTAACTCGACCCGCCACTCGCCCCCGGTGCGCAGGCACCACGACGGGGGCCTGGGGGGAAACCCGTCACTCCGCCCCCTTGGCAAAGAAAATCAACACGCCGGCAAGCGAGGGATGTTCGGCGCGACGATACCGAAAAGTTCCGCGGCCCCACACGAGTTAAGTAAGACGCCGGCCAAGGAGCTCGATTCGCGGCGATAGCCGAACATCCCTCGCTCGCGCGTCGGGCTAACCTTAGATGCCCGCCATCGAGTAACTACAAGGCGGAGAACGACTTGCAAAGACTCGCCGGCAGCGGGAACCATCCAGGATGGATCAAGTGCGCCAACAACTCGAGCGTGTCGACCAGGCGCGGACCGGAGCGGTTGAAATAGGCGTTGCCATCCGCGGCAAAAACGCGTCCCTGCCGTACTGCGGCGATCTCCGCCCAGCCGGTGAGTTGCGCCAGCGGCGAACACTCCAAAAGCGTGCGCGGCAAATCGAAGCCACAGGGGGCGACCACGATCACTTGCGGATCGAACTGCCGCACCGCCTCCCAGGGCACATACGAACTGTGCTCGCTCGCTGCCGCCAGCGATTGCCGTCCGCCCGCCAGGTCAATAATTTGCGGCATCCAGTTTCCGGCGATCATCAGCGGTTCGATCCATTCGATGCACGCCACGCGCGGCCGCTCGTGAAGGGGCAACGCACGCGTGCGTACTCGGATTGCTTCGACGCGAGCTTGGAGCCGACCAACATACTCGCGCGCAGCGTCAGGTTGGGCTACGGCATCACCGAGGCGAACGATATCCGCCAATACGTCGTCGAGCGATTGCGGATTCAGCGCCAACACGCGTGCGCGCTGCAGCGCGGGCGTTTCGCGCACGGCGTCGACCACATCCGCATACCGCACCGCACAAACATCGCACTGCGCTTGAGTCACGATCAAATCAGGCTCGAGCTCGGCGAGCGGCGTGCGATCCAACTCGTACAGCGGGCGGCCTTGCTTCAACAGTTCCCGCACCTGCTGATCGATTTGCCCGCTTGATGCATCGGCGGCAATCGTGGTGCGTGTGGCGCGCGGTTTGTCCCGCGCCTCCGGTGGATAGTCGCACTCGTGGCTGATGGCCACCACGCTGTCGCCCAGTCCCAAAGCGTAGAGCATCTCCGTGCTGCTGGAGAGCAGGGAAGCGATGCGCACCTAGAATGCCCCCGTAATTTGCTCACCGCCGGCCTTGGTGAGCAGGGCCCGCAGTTGCTCCGGCGCGATGTTCTTACTGAGGAACCGCACGCTGCCATCGGCCAGCAAAACCTGCACGCCGCCGGGATGCTGGCTGTGAGGGCTATTCGCGCCGCCGTTGATCACCATGCTCAACTCGGCAAAAGTCAGATCGCGCGGCTCGGTCCAGGGAATGTTGGCCTGCGGCGCCTCGACCACCAGGATGGTGTTCGAAGTACCATCGGTGATCGAGGCAATCTTACAAGGCGTACTGCCATCGAAGATGGTCTCTGCGCCTTGCACGACCACGTAGCTTGTGCTCTGAGTTCCCGACGGCGCCGAGGGGCATTGAAAAGTTACCGGCATTTGCGACAGGAGCTGCCGATTCGCGCCGCTGTCCCAGGCCTGCGATTGATCGTAGCGGTTGTACATTGCGCCTTGTTCCATGTAGGGCAGCAGCAGCACGCGCCAGCTATGCATCGGCTTGCCGTTGGTGTCGGCGATGTAGGCAGGCGGAAAAGCGCCCGTGGTGTCGTGATAGTTGTGAAAGGCCAGGCCGATCTGCTTGAGATTGTTGGCACATTGACTCCGGCGGGCCGCCTCCCGCGCCGCTTGCACGGCCGGCAGCAACAGCGCGACTCCCACGCCGCCGCACAAGAAAAAGCCCAACACCACGGCCGCGATGATTCCCACGATCGCACCTGCGCCCCCCGAGCTGCGCGGCGGAGGCGGCGTCATCGGCGGTGTGGAGCCCAACGGCGAGGGCACCGTGACCATCTGACCGCACTTGGCGCACGGCCCGCTCTGGCCCGCGTACTGATCGGCGACCAAGGTTGAATGGCCACACAGCGGGCAACGAAAATCGATGGGCATGGTAAAGACCTGCGCGGAGCGATTGGAGTGTTCCGTCTGGCGGTAATCTAGCCTCCTCAACCCTGGCGTGCAAACCAGCGCACTAACCACGCCACGCCTTCGAACAACAAGATGGCCGCGAGAATCGCCAGGACGATGGATGTCGTAATCGTCGCGAGGCTGCCCGGGCCGGGTCCGCCCTTACGGACGATCATGCCGGTCTCTGAGCGTGGCGCGTTCTCTGTTGACGCCCCTTCGGCAAAGCGCCGCTCCAATTCTTCCGTCGAGAGGCCCAACAAGCTGGCAGCGTACTCGTGATCCGTATAATAGGTCTGGCGTTCTCCGGCCAGTTCGATTCCCAGAGAGATCAGCATATGCTCCGCGCGTTCCAGGGAGAAGTCGCGCCGCAATCTGCGCAACAGGATCTGGAACCGCTCGTCCTCCAGCGCCTGGCCAAACGTAGAATATCGACCAATCAAATGACCGGCGTTATGTTCCAGCACGCGTTGCCGGCAGCAGGCCGCCACCTGCTCCAGGCCCCGTTCCGCGGCGACGGCGCC
>JBGTDH010000614.1:0-3121 GCA_041748435.1 Pirellulales bacterium | reverse complement strand
CCCTTCAGCAAGCTGCCGTCCTCATTGCCGGCGCGGCGGGCCATGCCAAAGTCGCCCAGCTTGATGCGGCCGCGTTTGTCGATCAGCAAGTTGCTGGGCTTGATGTCGCCGTGCAGAACCCCTTTGGAGTGCAGGAACTTGAGCGCCTGCAGAGAATGAAACAGGGCAATTCGCAGGTAATCGAGATTGAGCGGCTGGCCCTGCGTCTTGTCTTTCAGGCTGCCGCGCATCAGCTCCAACACCAGTTGGCCGCGCTTTCGCACGATGTCGTAGATGGTCATCACGTGCGGATGCTCGAGCGAGGCCAGCAACTGCGCCTCTTGCCAGTAGCGCTCCAGCCGCACCTTCTCCGCCAGGAACTGGGCATGAATCTGCTTGACCGCCACCTCGCGCCCCAGCTCCCGATCCCGCCCGCGGTAAACGGTGGCGAAATCGCCCGCGGCAATCTTCTCCAGGATTTCGTAACGATCCGACATAGGGTGAATACGTCAGCCTGAGGTTGCGGCAAGCCCGAGGAGCGCGGCCGAATTGAAGCCGTGGCGGTATCCCACCTGGGCATTATACCAGCCAATTCGGTCGGAGAGACCAGCGAGCAGCTACAACCCGACCTGCTCAGAATGACATCTGCAGCGACTGGATCGGCCACGTTTCAAGGGAGCGGATTGATTTCCACCGAGCCGCCTGGAACCACCTCGACGACCAACTTGTGGCCCGCCAAGAGTCGCATGCCCGTCAGCGACTCATTCCCGACGGCTGACACCAACACCGCCCGCCAAGTGCCGTTCCACAACACCTCCGCGGCAAAGATGTCGAACGAACGAACCGACCCGTCCGCAAGCACCGCAGTACCACCCGACTGTCGAGCGAGGTCCAGGGCGGTGACCATAGCCATCGGCAACGTAAGGGAGGATGTGAAACCGGAATCGACGATCGAGTCCACTTCGGACTCGACCCCGCCCGGTCCCCGCACCTGCAGGCGGACAATGGCTTCGTGGCGGGCGTTCACGACGCCTTGGATCATCGGTTAATCCCCATCTTGTACGTTGTCGGGTAGCCTGCCCGCATCAGCCAGACATCGGCCGCCGGTTTCCGCGACAGCAAGCGCGAGACAGCCGCATAATCGTCCTCATCCATCTCGTAGTCGCCAGTCTCCACATCAATGGCGACGAATTTGCCATCATCATCCGGCTGCAGCGTGGGCCGCACTTGCCGGTGGAAAATAGCTCCCCCGAGACCGGCGAGCTCATCAAGGGTATGGCGCGGTTTGCTGGCAGGCATGGCTAATCCTCCAGGGGGTTTGGTGACCACCTTGATTATATCCCACGCGGCGACTTCGCGCGAAAACCACGATTCAGTGTTCCCGAGGAAACGATCTTTCGGGGATCCACCGCAGTAACTCCCGATCTGCGGCCCTCGTATCGCGCGGCCAACTCCGTGGCGCGGTCGTGATAGTGGTCGCGCTGGTTGATCAGGGCGACGACGAACAGAGTGTCAAGGAAGGTCCTCGCCGACACGTTTCTCCCCGCTAAGGTAGAGATCCAGATTGGCGGCGAAGTCCGGCGGACCCACGATGTTAATGGTGCGCAGCTTCGCTAGGATACCGGGCTTGGGCGGTGCGTCGGGAGCCTCCTGGAAACCTTGGATGAGGCGGTACAACTCGCCAAGTCTGTCGTCAGGAACGTGGTCGATCTCCGCGCGGATCAGTTCGCGTGTGCTCATGGTCCAAGCCCCCTACACGGAGTCTATCTCGCTCGAATTATAGCCCAAGTTCGGTGGCCCGCAAACCCGTCGTATTGGATCATTGTGGTGATCCACGGCGGCCCGGCAAGGGTCGCTGCGGTCACTCTCGATTGCGCAAGCAGCATTGCTTGAATTTCTTGCCGCTTCCGCAAGGGCAGGGAGAGTTGCGGCCGATGGGCTGGCCGTGGCGGGTGAGGGTGGCGGAGACGGCCGCCTCGGGGTTGGATTCTCGCACGTTCCGCGTGATGAGTTTCTTGAGCTTGATGAGCTTGCCCAACAGGCGCTGCCCGCGCTGCGGATCGGCCAAAGCCTGCCGCGAGACGTGATCGGTCAGGCCATTGAGAAAGGCGGCGTCGCTCACGTCCAAGGCGCCGCCATTCAGCTCATCGACAACGTCCGCGGGAAGCAGATCCAGCAGCTCTTTCACCGCGTGCCGGGTTGACGCCTCGCCACGGGCCGCAGCCCCCGTCGCGGAGGATGCAGTTTCGGCCTCGGCTACGCTGGCACACATGGTGTTTCTCCCGCAACCTACAATCGCCTGCATGTACTGCCGCCAGCGACAGCCGCCGATGCGAAAATCGGCCGCGAAAAGTTTTTCCGATTATTGTGCATTGAAATCCGATCGCGGCGGCAGTATCAGTGATGGATCAGCACGCACCCTTGGAACGTGTGATTTTGTCCCCAGACTCGGTGGTGGCCGTTGAACCGCGTGCAGCGTCATCGGATGCAGGCGATCTGCTCCGCCTGAACGACGATGCGCTGCTGGCCCGGTTCTTCCAGCACCACGAGGAAGCGGCCTTCGCGGCACTGCTGGCGCGGCATGGCTCGCTGGTGTTGGGCGTGTGCGAGCGTATTCTGGGGCGCTCCGCCGATGCGGAAGACGCGTTTCAGGCCACGTTTCTCGTGCTGGTGCGCAAGGGACAATCGCTGCGCGAGCCGGACCGCTTGGCCAATTGGCTGTACGGAGTTGCCCAGCGCACTGCGCGGAAGTTCAAGACCCAAGCAGCATCACGCGGCATGAGGGAAAGGCAGGCCATCTACATGCAGTCTCCGTCCTCTCAGTATTCGCCCACGACGCGCGAGATGACGCTGCCCGAGTTGCGAGCGTTGCTGGACGAGGAGATCAGCCGGCTGCCGGAGAAGTACGCCGCACCCCTCTTGCTGTGTTACCTGGAAGGCAAGACCAACGCTCAGGCTGCCGCGCAGTTGGGTTGGCCGGAGGGTTCGATCTCCCGCCGCCTGGCCCGCGCCCGGGAGTTGCTGCGATCTCGCCTGGCCAAGCGAGGCCTGGCACTCTCGGCCATGCTGATCGCTTCGGTCTTTTCACGCAGCGCAGAGGCCAGCGTTCCGCCGCAGTTGGCCACGGCTACTCTCGCAGCCA
>JBGTDH010000613.1:0-4291 GCA_041748435.1 Pirellulales bacterium | reverse complement strand
CACAGCCTGGCGGACGCCCATACCCGATTTGTCCAAACCCTAGGAACCTACTAACCGGAGAGCCGTATGCGGGAAAACCGCCCGTACGGTTCGGAGGGAGGGGGGCTGCAACTCAATGCAGCCTCCCTACCCCTATCATTACGCTGATAACCCCGACCGGCTTATCGCGCCATCAACTCCGTGCTGAACATCAGCCCCATCGCGCCACCACGGTCGTCACGGCCGTTGATAGCCGGGCGATCGAAGTAGTCTTGCAGCGTCTTCTGCTTGCCCGTGCCCGTGCAGACGTTGACAAGGTTGCCGTTGGGACTGGTGCGCTCTTGAATGGCTTGCCAGGCGCGATCGACGCAGGGCTGATACTCGGCTTTGTCCAGCCAGCCGCGGCGGATGCCCCGCGCGAGAGCAAAGCCGATCATGCAAGTGCAGGAATACTCATCGTAGCTCTCGGGATGATCGATCACCTGGTGCCAACATCCCGTCTTGGCGTCTTGATGCGGCTTGAGTGCCGCGAGATGTTGGCGGAACTGGATCAGTGTCTCGGCTCGCGACGAATGGTTTTCCGGCCAGTGGCTCAAAGCCAAGGCCAAACCGAGCGCGGGAAAACCGTTGCCGCGGCCCCAGGCAGCCTCGCACAAAGGCGAGTGCCGGTACAAACCATCGGGCCGGAGGCAGAGCTTGCGCATCGACGCCAGATGCGCGGCGGCGGCATCGAAGTATTTGCGCTCGCCCGTCAGGTGTCCCGTCGCCGCCAGGATCGGTCCGGCCATAAACACTGCATCGCTCATTTCGTTGTGGTGCGGCATGAGCGCCAGCGGCTGACCCTCTCGGGTAAATATCTGATCGGCAGCCGCCTTGCACAGCAGTGTCCAACGCTCGCGGTCGGCGCCGGTGGCCTGGGAAGCCAACTCCGCGAAAACCAAGTGACCGGCTTGCTCGCTGCCGGACTTGGGCACAGGCGATCTTTCTCCTCGCAGAAACGGCGCGACAATGGTCCGGACTTCCCCGGCATGCCTGGCTTCGCCGGTCAATTCACTCAGGCGGAGTTTGGCCACCAGCGGCAGCGCCGGAATGTACGCCACCTGGTCGAGCTTATGACCATAAACGGCGGCCAGTTGCTCGGCCACTTGTCGCGGAGTTCGATCCGTCAGTTCCTGGGCGCCGAGGTACGCTGCCGATCCGGCAATCGAAATCAACCCGCACAGGAATCTAGCGATGAAACTTTTCATGACATCTCCGCCCGCGGTAAACGTTAACACAATGGTCTGTGCAGATTGTGCGCGCTAATAGAGCGCCAAGCAATGCTGCATCAGCCGTTGCTAATTACTTGCCGGTCGCGGCATTCGGGCGGCGGGCAACGCTCGGCTCAGTCGCGTAGAGATAGGCCATTAGATCGCCAATCTCCTCCAGCGTAAGGGCATTGAACAGCCCCTCGGGCATGGCCGATTTCTTGTGCGGCACGATCTGATCGACTTCATCCCGCGGCACAAGCTTCTTCTTGCCGGTCGGCTCCAGCACCACAAGCTCCGTCTCGCCCACCACGCCAACCAGCCCCGTGTACGTCAACCCGCGCTTGGTCAATATCGAACGGCTGGCGTACTGATCCGAGATCACGTGGGAGGGAAACAGCACGGATTCCAGAGTTTCCCTTTTCTGGAAGCGACGGCTGATCGTCGTCAGGTCGGGACCAATGGCTTCGCCACGTGCGCCAAAGCGATGACATTTCACGCACTGCGCTTTCTCGAACACCACCTGCCCATACTCCGGGCGACCCTGCTTGCCTTCCGCCGAATTCAAGTAGGTGACGAGCTCCTCGAGCGACCACTTGCTCTCTTCCGATTCCACCGGCAGAGCCGGCTCGGGATGATCGGGGTATTGCTGGCGGAACCATGCCTGCCAGGCCGCCATCGCCGTCTCCCACCCCTCGTCCGATTTGCTCAGGCGCTGCCCCGTCCACCGTTGCAGCAGGGCGATGGCCCGCGGCGCACCCTTCTCACGAATCCGCAGTCCGCTCAAGATCACCTGCCGCAGCGGCTCCGGATTGTCCGGCGTCGTAGGCACGCTAGCCAAGGCGCCGAGCACATCTTCCGATGCGGCGCCATCCAGCACACAGAGCGATCGGATCAGCAGCGGCCAGTTCTCACCCGCGGGACTTTGTGCCAGGCACATGGCCAACTCCGCACGGCGTGCCGGAGCGCGTTCGAATTCCGATCGCAAATACGCGAAGGCTTGCGGTTGCTTGCTGCGGGCCAGGATAGCGATGATGCCGGTGCGCAACTGCCGTGCGGCATCGGTGTCGATCGCTTCGAGCTGGCCGTCCAGTCGCTGCAAATGAGTGAGCATGTCTTCGCCCGGATCGACGGGGAGTTGCACCAGCGCGGGCAGAGCGGCCGTGGGAAAGCGCGTGGCATCGGCCAGCACCTGCGCTTGTTCCTCGACCGTGAGCGTGCTGGCGAAATCTCGGGCAGCCGCCTCCAGATAGCGCGAGACCCCCGCGCCTCCTTTGGCAGAGCGAGACTGCTCACAGTACACTAGGTACGTCAGCTTCTGCTCGGTGGTCCAGCCGGTCTTGAGGAATCGCAGATGCATGGCTATGTGCAGCTTCTCCGGCTGCGCCGCTTGACCGTTCAGTTCCTCGAGGAAGCGTGTCGTCACGCCCGGCTCGTCCAAGTGCATCAGCAGACGCACCAGCTCGCGGTTCATGCGCGGATCGAGCGAGGGATACTCCTCCCCTAGTTGCGGCCCCAGCACGGGCACGTCGGCAGCCCCAAGCTCTCCGCGAAGCAGCGCCAACTGCATCACGCGCGTGAGTCCCAGGAAGTCGTCGTCGGTCAAATAGCCGCGCATCAATTGACTGCTGCGATCCAGAATCGCACGGGCCGTTTGAGGATTGGGTTCTACCGCCATCAGCGCCGTGCCGCCCTGAACGAGCACGGCCGGCCGCGAATGCGCCAACACCAGCGATTGCCAATCTTCGACGGGTAGCTGCGCAAGCGCTAATCGTGCGGCATAGGCCACCGGGCGATGCTTGTCGTACAACAACGGCAGCAGCTTGGCGGCAGGAGGCTGATGCTCGGCACGCACAAGCGCCTCGCACGCCATGCGACGCACTAACGGGTCCGATTCGCTGAGCAGCTCAATCAAACGCGCATTCGTCTCGTCCGTCGCGTGCAATCCCATCAAGTAGGTGGCCTTGGCTCGCAGCTCCGGCTGCGTGGAGGCGGAGAGCCGAATCAGCCCGGCGGGCGTGGGGTACGGCCCCAGAAGCTGCATCAGATCGAGCGCGCGAACCTTATCCTCGGTGGTGGCGGAAGCACTGGTCAGCGTGGCTTGAAGCTGCTTGCCCCATTGTGGGCCCATTTCGTCCTTGAGCACGGCCATCTGCTCGCGGCTCCAGGCGCACTCCAGTTGCGGATGCTTCAGCGCGAGGCCAATGCCGGTTTGCTTGGGCAACGGAGGAATGCGGCCATCGTACATCACGCGGTAGATGCCCCCTTCCGTGCCGCGACCGCCGGTGCTGAAGTACAGCCAGCCATCGCGGCCCACGGCCAGGTCGGTCACGTTCAGCGGCTGCCCCTCCAAAAACACTTCCGCGTTGGCTTCGTAGGCGCCGCCGCTGGGCTTCATTTTCACAATCAGAATTCGGCCACGCGTCCAATCGCCCATAAACAGGGCGTTGCGGGCCGATTCCGGAAACTTGTGGTGCTGGTAGACCGTCATGCCGGTGGGCGAGCCGCGGCCCGTGACCAGCACGTTCGGCACGCAATCGGGGTAGTATTCCGGCCAGATGGCCCAGCCGCTGCGCCAGCCGAACTCGGCGCCGGGAACGACGTGCAACAAGCGCGTGGGCCGATACCAGGGCAGACCCTCGTCGGCCTCATGATCCGAATCGGCGGTGAACAGTTCACCACGCTCGTTGAAGCACATGTCGTAGGCGTTCCGCATGCCGCCGGCAAACACCTCGACCACGCTCCCCTCGGGATCGGTTCGCAAGACCATCCCGCCGGGCGCCTTCACGCCCGCAGCGGCGCCGGCCGGATCTTCATAGCGCGGTTGGATCAGATCGCCCTCGTGCGCATGATGATACGGGCTCGTCGGACCGGGCTCTTTGCTCGCGGCGCCGTGGTTGCCCACCAGAATGTAGATCAGGCCATCGGGACCAAGTTGAATGGAGTGCGGTCCGTGCTCGCTGATCTTCTCCTTGAACGTGAACAACAGATCGACTTTGTCAGCCGTCTGGTTGCGGTCCTCATCGCTGAGCCGATACAGACCGGCCCCTTCGGGACCATCGCCG
>JBGTDH010000612.1:0-3000 GCA_041748435.1 Pirellulales bacterium | reverse complement strand
CCGATCTTTCCACGCCCACACTTTACCCGCCCGAGACTTCGCGGGAAGCCAACTACATCGCGCCGCGAGTGAGACCCACCGCCGGCATCCGCTACTGGCTGTTTGGACTGGCGCTGGTGCCTCTGGCGTGGACGCTGCTGGCCGCGCCGCCGAATCGCGAAGATTTGCAGCGGGCGCTCGAAGAACCCTCCGTCGCCGGCGAGGAAACCAACTCCGACGATCAAACTGCTGCCGAGCCCAATGTCGCCGATCTGGATCTCGATGATCTGGTCCGGCTGTTTCCCGATAACCGCTTGCCGGGCGCGCATCTGGCCCGCGATAGCTGGATGCACTGGCTCTACGCTCTCTTGGCGGGCGCGCTGTTCTTCGGCCTGATCCTCGCTCTGTTTCAACAGGGCGAGTCCGCCCGTTGGCACCTGCTCGGCGTAGGTTTGCTCACGGCCACGTGCGGCGTCATGTCGCTGATCATGTTTCAATGGTTCGCCACCGCGGGCAGCGTCTTGAGTTTCGCCGGCATCCTGGGCATCTTCTCGCTCATCATCCGGTTGATTGGCTTCTCCTACGCGGCCGCGCTGAACCCGGAGAACGGCTTCCTGATCAGCCTGCTCGGGTTCACGTTTGGCGTGGGCCTGTGCGAAGAGTTCATCAAAGCCATTCCGATCCTCTCCCGCTTCCGCAACGAGTACGCCATGGACTGGCGCGGCGCATGCGTCTGGGGATTGGCCAGCGGCGTGGGCTTTGGTTTGGCGGAGGGCATCATCTATTCGTCCGATTACTACAACGGCATCGCCGCGGTGGACATGTACGTGGTGCGATTCATTTCCTGCGTCGCGTTGCATGCCATCTGGACCGCCTCGGTGGGCATCCTGCTCTGGCATCATCAAGAGGCGGTGCGCGGCGAAATGGAGTGGGGCGATTGGGCCCTCGCCATTCTAAAGATTCAGGGCGTGGCCATGCTCCTGCACGGCCTGTACGACACCCTGCTGAAGCGTGAAATGACCGCGCTGGCCCTGCTCACCGCCCTCGCCAGCTTCGCCTTCCTTGTCGGCCTCATCCAATGGACCCTCAAGTCCGACGCCCCACGGACACGCAAGGCTCGCAACTAATGTAGCCGTGTCTCTCCGAGACACGCAGCGGGTTTCGGAGAAACTCGCCCACATTACACGCGCCTCGCCCGTGGAAATCGGGGCCAACCTGAGCTAACCTATCGACTTGCCGCATTGGCCTTGTCTGTTCCGCAGGACCACGCATGACGCTCACACTTCGCTCGCTCACGTTTGTGCCCCTGTGCGAGATGCAGAACGGGCAGGAGGCCGATCTGTTCGCGCTGCTGGTGGCCAAGGAGGAGCTGACGACCAAAGACGGCAAGCCGTATTTCCGCGTGGCGTTTCGCGATGCACGCCGCGAGGTGAGCTTTCCCATCTGGACAGATTCTCCCTGGGCCGTCGATTGCCGCGATAAGTGGGCGGCCGGGACGCATTACAAGCTGCGGGCCACGTACAAGGAGACCAACTACGGCCCGCAGTTGGAGATCCGCAAGATCCGACCCGTGACCGAGGCCGATCAGCAGGATGGCTTCGATCCGCACATGTGCCAGCCGCGATCCCGGTTCGACGCGCGGGAAATGTTCGACGAGCTGCTGGCCATCGCCCGCGTGCGCATCGCCGATGAGAAGCTGCGCGGGCTGGTGATTGGCATTCTCGAGCAATACCGCGAGCCGCTCTTAACGCTGCCGGCCGCCACGCGCAATCATCATGCCTATGTGGCCGGCTATCTGGAGCATGTGCTCAGCGTGACTCGCACGTGTGTGTATCTGGCAGATAAGTACGACGAGTACTATCCCGAGCTGCGGCCGCGGCTGAGTAAGGACCTCGTCGTGGCTGGAGGCATCTTGCACGATATCGGCAAGCTCCGCGAGTACGAGGAGACACCGGAAGGGGCGGCCTACACGGCCGAAGGACACCTCATTGGCCACATGCTGCAAGGCCGGGACATTGTGCGTGAAGCCGCCACCGGTCGCGACCTCCCGCCCGAGCTGTTGCTGCGATTGGAGCACATCATCGTCTCCCATCAGCGGCTTCCTGAATGGGGCTCGCCAAAACCCCCTATGACGCCCGAGGCGCTGCTGGTCCATTACGCCGACGATGTCGACGCCAAGTACAACATGATGTTCCAAACCCTTCGCGACGACGCCACGCCCGGACCGATGACCTCCACCAAGAACATGCTCTATCAACGGGTGTATCGCGGAGGAAGTCAGTAGTTAGTAGTCCGTGGTCGGTAGCAACCACTAACTACTGACCACGGACCATTAACACCGTATGTCCTACGCCCAGCACGAACATCACGAGTTTCTCGCCGCCAGCCGCGAGGCGTTGGGCAATGCCGGCTTGCAAGCGGCGCTCTCACGCTTGGGAGAGACGCTCGGGCAGCGGAACAAAGACGCCTTCGCCGCGTTGGAAAACTCCAGCCTGCTGCGCGATCGAGCGCGGGCCATTAAAGACGCCACCCTGGCGGAGCTGGATCTGCATCTGGAGACCCTGGAAGCCAGCATCCGCCGACGTGGAGGACACGTGCATTATGCGGAAGACGGCGCCGAGGCCGGCCGCATCATTAACCAGATCGTCAAGCAGTCCGGTGGGCGTAAGGCGGTAAAATCGAAGTCGATGACCAGCGAGGAGGTGCATCTCAACGCCGCGCTCGAGGCGGAGGGCATTGAAGTCGTGGAGACCGATTTCGGCGAGTACATCATTCAGGTTGCCAAACAGCGCCCCAGCCATCTCGTTGCTCCTGCCGTGCATCTCACCGTGCAGGATGTGGCCGGCATTCTCAGCACGGTCAGCCCGGAGCCGCTTCCGGCCGATGCCACGCCGCTGGCCGCATTTGCCCGCCGCCAGCTTCGCGCCCATTTTGCCACGGCCGAGGTCGGCATCACGGGCGCCAATTTCGCCGTGGCCGAGACCGGCACCATCGTGCTGGTGACCAACGAGGGCAATGGCC
>JBGTDH010000611.1:0-3176 GCA_041748435.1 Pirellulales bacterium | reverse complement strand
GCCGGCGTTTTACTGAGCTCTCGTTCGGCTGCTGAACTTTCCGGTACCGTCGCGCCGAACATCCCTCGCTTGCGCGTCGGGCTACGCTGCGCGAAGCCGATTCGAGGAAGCATGAATAATCCGGCTAGGGGCGTCCTTCGTTTTGGAAATTCGGACATTCGGTCATTCTTTCGTCATTCGGATTTCGACATTCGACATTCCGGTAGCTCAGCGCCGTTGCCCGTGTTAGCGTGGCGTGCATTGGGGAACACCTGATGTTGCTGCAGACCAAACATGACACTGGCCGTTGAAACGCACGAGTTGGCGCGCAGCTTCCACGACTTCTGCGCGGTCGACCGCATTGCGCTGCGCGTGGAGCGGGGCACCTTTTACGGGTTTCTGGGTCCCAACGGCGCGGGCAAGTCAACGACGATCAAGATGCTCACGGGGCTGCTGGCCCCCTCCGGCGGTCAGATTCGCGTGCTGGGGTACAACATGCTCGATCCGCGCGAGGCCTTGGAGGCCAAGCGGCACATGGGAGTGATTCCCGAGGACCTTGCGCTGTTCGATAATCTCACGGCCCGCGAGTACCTCACCTTTGTGGGGCGGATTCACCTCATTCCGCGTGACACCATCCGCAGCCGCAGCGAGGAGCTCCTGTCGGTGCTGGCCTTGGAGGACGTGGAGAAGAAGCTCACGTTGGAGTATTCGCATGGCATGAAGAAGAAGCTGGCGCTGGCCGCGGCCTTGTTGCCCAACCCCGATCTCTTGTTTCTGGATGAGCCGTTCGAAGGCGTCGATGCGGTGACGTCGCGCGTCATCCGCAATCTGCTGGCTGGCTTCGTGGCCCGCGGCTCGACGGTCTTTCTCACGTCCCATGTGCTGGAGATTGTCGAGCGCCTCTGCACGCACGTGGGAATGATTGTCAAAGGCCAGTTGGTCCAGCAGGCGTCCCTCGCGGCGATCCGCGAGACGGGCACGCTGGAAAACCGGTTCCTGGAGCAGGCCGGGGCCGCCACGGAGTCCAGCCAGACGCTCCATTGGCTGGAGGAGGCCGCTTCGTGAATTGGCAACACCTGCAAGCGCTTCTCTGGCTGCGCTGGCGGCTGCTGGTGAACCACTGGCGTCGGGGCGGCGCCTTCAATGCCATGCTGATGATCGTTGTGGCCTGGTGCGCACTAGTGTTGGTGGTTCCGTTGTTCATCGCCAGTTTGGCGCTGGGAATCCTCGCCTTTCCCCATGCCACGCCGGTGCATCTCCTGTATGCATGGGACGGGTTGCTGGTGGCGTTCCTGTTCTTCTGGGGCATCGGCCTGATGACCGATTTGCAGCGCACGGAATCGTTGTCGCTGGCGAAGTTCATGCACTTGCCCGTTTCCATCCGCGGCGCCTTCCTCATCAATTATGCGAGCTCCCTGCTGCGGCTAAGCTTGATCGTCTTCGTGCCCGCGATGCTGGGTTTGGGGCTGGCGATGGTGTACGTCAAAGGGCCGCGGCTGCTGGTTATATTCCCGCTGCTGCTGGCATTCTTGCTGCTTGTCACTGCCCTGACTTACCAGTTCCAGGGTTGGCTGGCTTCCCTGATGAGCAATCCCCGCCATCGCCGCACCGTGGTCGTCGCGGCGACGATGTTGTTTGTACTGGTCTTGCAGTTGCCCAACCTGGTGAACGTGGCGGCGCCGTGGCGCAGGCGGGCAGAGCAATCGCAAAAACTTAGCCAGGAGTTGGTAGCGCTTAATCAACTGTTTCAGTCGCAGGAGATCGACGCCCAAGAACACTTGCGCCGACAACAAGAGACCCTCGAGCGGCACCAGCGCGAGACCCAAGCGGCGGATCAAGCGAGGGCGCAGCAGTGGGAGGAACACGCCCGATGGATCAATCTGGCAGTGCTGCCGGGATGGCTTCCCTTGGGAGTGATGACCGCGGCGGAGGGACACTTGCTTCCCAGCTTGTGCGCCTGCCTGGGGCTGATGCTGCTGGGCGCGGGCAGCTTGTGGCGCGCCTATCGCACCACCGTCCAGCTCTATCTAGGACATTTCACCGCCAGGGACGCGGCGCCCCCAGCTCGCCGAGGGATCAACCGGCCGCCCGCTGCAACCTCGCCTGTTGCCGAGGGCAATGCGAAGGGATCCCGCAAACCGAGCGTGACCTTGCTCGAGCTGCGCCTGCCACTGCTCTCCGAAACCGTTTCTGCGATTGCCCTGGCTGGCTTCCGTTCGCTGACGCGCGCGCCCGAAGCCAAGATGATGTTGCTGACGCCGCTCCTACTCGGTGCGTTCTTCGGCTGGGGTCTGTTGAAGCGCGGCACAGAGATTCCGATCTCCGCCCGACCGCTGGTTGCCATAGCGGTGCTGGCCCTGGCCCACTTCGGCACGCTGCAACTCATGGCCAACCAGTTCGGCTTCGACCGGGACGGGTTTCGGGTCTTTGTCCTCTCGGCGGCCGCGCGGCGAGACATTCTCTTGGGCAAGAATCTGGCGCTGCTTCCGCTGGCCGTCGGCGTGGTCGCGTCCATGCTGGCCCTCGTGCAATGGTTTTGCCCCCTGCGGCTGGATCATCTCCTGGCGCTAGCGCCGCAGTTCATCTCCATGTTCTTGCTCTTCTGCTTGCTCTCGAACCTGCTCTCCATCTACGCGCCCCTGCCCATCGCCGCCGGCGCCATGAGGCCGTCGAATCCGAAGCTCGTGCCCATCCTGCTGCAGATGTCGATGTTCTTCTGCTTGTTCCCTTGGACGCAGGCCGCCGCGCTGATTCCGGTGGGCATTGAGGCCGGGCTCCAATGGCTCGGCTGGAGCGAGCGCCTGCCGATCAGCCTTGTGCTGTCGCTGCTCGAATGCGCCGTGATTCTCTATCTCTACCACATTGCCCTTTCCTGGGAGGGCCGCCTGCTCCAAGCTCGCGAACAGAGAATCCTCGAGACCGTCACCGGCCGGGCCGTCTGAGCCGCAACATCCGAACGAATGGCACGTGAGAAGACTGCCCGAGGAGGCTGTACGCACTTGGTGCGAGAGACCGGGCGGCGTGTGGATGAAGGGGCGCCGGCAGAGTGGCGTTAGTTAGTGCCCGTCCGGAAATGGGTGGCGCACCGTATTTTTGGGGTTAGCAGGCGGGCGGGTCACGCGGAAGATGAACAAAGATGACCAAATCGCATGATGCGAGGCGATTTCGGATCGTCGATCGGCGTTGTTCTAACGAAA
>JBGTDH010000610.1:0-6920 GCA_041748435.1 Pirellulales bacterium | reverse complement strand
GCTCCGGGGCCATGTAGGCTGGCGTGCCAACCACGGTGCCCGTATTAGTGAGATGCTCGGAATCTTCTTCCGGCCGCGAGAGGCCGAAGTCGGTCAGATACGGCTGTCCGTCACCGTCCAGCAGCACATTGCGCGGCTTGAGATCCCGATGCACAATCTTCCGCGCATGCACAGCCTCCAGGCCAGCCGCGATCTTGCCGAACAATTCGATCGCGCGCGGCAATTTCAACGGGCTTTTCGCAATCACGTCGGCCAGCGTCGGACCTTCGATCAGCGCCATCACGGCAAACGGAATGCCCTCGTGCTCGCCCACATCATAGATCGGGCAGACGTGCGCCTGCCGCACCACGGCCGCGGCGCGGGCCTCGCGCAGAAACCGCGGCCGCACCTCCGCATGCTGGGCGAAGGCGCCTTCCAGCGACGGAATCTTCACCGCCACGTGACGGTTCAACTGCGGATCGTGCGCGCGATACACCGATCCCATGCCCCCCGCGCCGATGCGGGCTTCAATCACATAGCGGCCCAGCGCCGTGCCCGCCGGCAAGCCCGGCGTCACGGTCGAAGGCGCCAGCGTGGCATCGGCATCGGTTTGCTCGTCGCCTTCGACGATGGCCGTCCAGTCGTCGACCGCAGCATCCAGATCCTTCACGGTCTCCAGCAGTTCGACCACTTCCGCCGAGAGCTGCAGCTCCTGCGCGCGGCGCACCGAGGTATCGCTATTCCCGCTGGCCGCCAGCTCCTCGCGCGCCGCCGCCAACAGCTCGGCAATCTGCTCGTCGCGTTGATCGTTCGTCCCACCCATCGGCATGTCCCTGGCTGCGAACATTCATTTAGCCATCCGGCGCACCGCCGTGCAACTGTTACGACACTAGCGCGGACTCGGTGAGGGCACCGGGCTGGGACGGACGGATGTGTTGCGCGGCACCCGTTCCTGCAGAGGCGTGCCGTAGATGCGTGCGTTTTCGAACTTCACCGTCTCGCTCTCGGACCCTTCCAAAAACTCCTCTCGCTCGGCGTTTCGCGTTGCTCGACCGCTGACGGTCGCGTCCACCGCCCCGATATGGTTCATTACCTGCTGCATCCTCTCGACAATGGCCGGATCGATGGACACTTCGTATTCGTTGAGGTCGGGGTAAAGCCGCTCGAGTTGTTCATACCGTGCGCGCGCTTGCCCGAGCGTCGCCCGCGGATTGTTCTCCAGGCGGTTGATCGCCTCCAACAACGGCGTGAGCCGAGCGGCCAATTGGTTGGCGCGCGACGCCCGTTCACGGCGCGCCGCGAACTCGGCGTCACCCTCGTTGCCGCGCTTTACGCCTTTCAGGCCCGAGGGATCGATGTTGCTTACGGGGTCGTTGCCCACGTAGCGGTACAGGTTGGCGTCCCCCGCGCCGAAGCGGAGCGGGTCCTCGCTCAGGAAACGGCCCAGGGCCGCGTCGTAGTAGCGGGCCCGATAGTAATGCAGACCCGTCTCGGCATCGAGCTCGCGCCCCGTGAAGGCGTAGCGCGTCAGCAGATCGGATGCGTCCAGCGGATCGCCAAAGTCGTCGACCAGGTTGCCGAGTGCATCGTAGGCCAAGTGCTGCTCGAGCGCGCCCGAGGAATCGACCAGGTCGGTCGTGCTCCCCAGATGATCCTCCAGCAGCCACAGCACATCGCCCCGCGTGTCTTCCTGGGCCAGCACCTGATCGACGGCCGGGCCATGCAGATAGCGCTGAGCGAGCGCGGGGGCGCGAGGTCCCGCAGGACCATCGACATCGAGGAACTCCAACCATACGTTGTCGCGATCGTACACGAAGTACTGAGAGAACCCCGGGACGGCATCCGTCAGGTTGTCGATCGACTTGCCAATCCGACGATTGAGCGCGTCGTAGGCGTAGTCAACGCCGCGCAGCGGTGTGCCGGACGTGTTGCGGTCGACGACCGACGCCAGCCGATGGCGGTGATCCCACGTGAATTCGCGGAAGCTGCCTGTGGCGATCTCGGTGCGGCGCACCAACGCCCCCTCGCGATCGTAGGCGTAGTTGAACACGCCATCCGAGAGCAACCGGTTGCCAACTCCGACGACGTACGTGGAGTGCAACGAGGATGCCGTGCGATTGCCGTTGGCGTCGAAGACGTACGACTCGTCGTCGATCTCGGGAGCGAAGCGGGTGGCCGACACGAGTTGATCGCGGTCGTCGTACCCAAAGCCGGTCACGCCATCCAGGTTCGCGACGCGCGTCACGCGGCTGTCGGCATCGTACTCCAGTTGCTCGGCTGCCAGCAGCGCCGGGCCGCGTCGATGGAAGATGCGGGCCAGCCGCTCCAGCTCGTCGTGCTCGTACATCGAGTTGACGACCCGAAGCGTGGCGCCGAGATCGGAGAAGCGATCGATCTCTTCGAATTGCCCGGGCTGACTGTAATACAGATCGACGCGCTTATCGGCCACATCCCGGCCGCTTTGCAGCACGCGCGTCAAGCGATCGACCGCGTCGTACGTGTGGGCGGTCAGGCCGGCGGGCGCCCCGGCGATCGTGTCGGTAATCGAGACCACATTCCCCACATTGTCGTGCCGGTAGCTCAGAACGACGGGAGTTGCATTGAGCGTGTTGTTGCCCGAAGTGATCGTCACGCGGCCACGTGAATCATGACCAAATCCAATCCCGGAATCCGCATCTGTGGCAGTGCGAAGCTGGCCCGCCGCATCGTACCCGTAGCCGATGTCTCGGACCGGGACACCGGCATCGTTCCAGCGCTCCAGAGTCAACCGATTCAACGCATCGTATGAGAATTGCCGCTCACGGCCGTCACGGTCGATGATCTGAGTCACGTTGCCCACGGGGTCAAAGGCGAAGGTGCGCGTATTGCCGAGGGCGTCTGTCTCGCTGACGCGGCGATTGGCCACGTCGTACCCGTAGCTGGTGGTGTTGCCCAGGGGATCGATCACGCGGGCCAGCCGATCGCGATCGAATTCCAGACGCGTTACGCCGAGGTCCGCATCGGTGGTCGACACGCGGCGATCCAACAGGTCGTAGCCAAACTGCACGGTGTTTCCCAACGGGCTGGTCACCGACAGCCGGTTGCCTAGCGTGTCGTAGGTCTGCGTGGTCCGTCCGAATGTGGCATCGAACACCGAAGTCAGCCGATCGAGGCGATCGTACCCGTAAATGGTGCGGTCGCCCACGGCGTTCGTCTCGCTGGCCACGCGGCCGGCGCCGTCGTAATCGCGATGAATCGAAGCGCCATCGGCCAAGTACGTGGCCACGAGCCGATCGCGCGAGTCGAACTGATAATGCGTCGTGCGGCCGAGCTCGTCGATCTGCGCAACCTGATTGCCCGTGGCGTCGTACAGATTGGCGACGACGGTTTGATCCGGATGGGTGACGCCAATCAGCCGTTGCAAGCGATCGTAGGTGAAATCGCTCGCGCGACCCAACGCATCGGTCGTTTGCGTGACGTTGCTCATCGCGTCGTGACGCCACGTCTCCACGCCGCCGGCTGCATCGGTCGAGCGAACCAGCCTGTCGCGCACGTCGTAGGCCAGCAGCGTCGTGCGGTTGTTGGCATCCGTGATGGAAGTAAGATTGCCGCGCGTGTCGTAACCGTACGACTCCCGCGAGGGGAGGTCGGTGCTGCGTGAGGTGACTTGCCCCGCGCTGTTGTAAGCCTGGGTGACCGTGTGATCGCCGACCTGCGGAGTGGCGCTCCCCGTGGGGTCTGTTTGCGTGAGGAGCAGGCCGCGGGCATCGAAGGTCCGCGTGATGCGGTTGCCCAGCGGGTCGCGCTCCTCAATCGGGTTGCCGTTGGCGTCGTGGGTGAACGTGGTTTCGCGGCCGCCGTCGCGGGTGATGCTGGTGATGTTGCTGAAGAGCGGCTCGTAGGTGGTTGTGGTTGGCACCCCCGCGCGATCGACAAACCGCGTGACATTGCCCAGCGCGTCGTGCTCGAACGTCTCGATCAGGCCGAAGGCATCCGTGTGGGCGGTGAGCAGGCTGTTTGCCCACACGAACTCCTCGCGGCTGCGATCGGCGGACGTGAATGCCACGGGGTTGCCCTGCAGGTTGAACTCGTGAATCTGCGGCTGGCCGCGCTCGTCGAGATACGTGGTGCGCAGCCGGTAGGGGTCGTAGAACAGCGTAGCCACGCCGCCGAGAGCGTCGGTCTGCTGGAATGCCTGACGGTTGGCGTAGTAACTGAACTCCGTCGTGCCGCCATCGGTGTGCGTGATCTGCCGCAGCAGCCCGTTGCGGGGCGTGTCGGTGAAGTAGTCGTATTGAACCGAGAAGGGGGCTGTTTGTGCATCGGCGGGCCCGTTGACTTGCATCAGCCTGCCGTTGGTGTAGGTGTAGATCCAGGCGCGGCCGGTGAAATCGGTGACTTGCGTTAGCAGGCCGTCGGAATAGACGAAGCTCAATTGCCGCGAGGGAGCGTCGGTGACGGCGGCAAGCTGTAGCGAGTCGCCCACGTGCGTGATGTTCAGGGCGTTGCCGTTGCGATCCCGTTGCTGTGTGAGCCGGCCCAGGGCGTCGAACGTGTGCGTCAAGCCGCTTTTGTCGCGGTAAGCAAAGCCGCCACCAGTCGCGGTAAAACTTCCATGCAACGCGTCGGGCGTGGTGAATCCGGTTTCATTGGGCGTGAACGTGTAACGATAACCCTCCGCGGTGTTCCATGTCACCGTGCCGGAAGCTTCAAACGTGAGGAGGTCGGCGTAGGTGTGCGTCCAGCCCGGTCCCATGCCGCGATCAAGCTGGATTTGAGAATCGTAGTGCCGCGAGAACTCCAGCGCGGGACCAATGCCGGGGAACACGACATCGATTTCCAGATAAATCACATTGCCGTTGGCGACGTTGATCGGATCGCCCACGACCGTCTGATTCGGATCGGGCGTTCCGGGGCGAATCTCAGGGGCCGCCTCGGCAATGCCGGTGGCGAAACCGCCATTCAGTCCCCCCGAGATCAAATAACCCGTGCCGTTGGGTCCCTCGGAGATGTAGCCCACACCCTGGAACTGGCCGAGCGGCGTGGGATCGCGCGGGGTGGTGACGGTGGCGCCGGCATTGATCTCGTTGTTGATCGTGGCCACGTCGCTCGGCGAGAGCGTCAACTCCGGAAGCAGCTCGTCACGGTTGCCGCTGTTGATGACGAACACGGGAATGCCGGCCACCGCCGCCAACTGCAGCGACTTGACGGTGGAGATGCTCGGAGTGTTGATCAGCTCTTCCCACACGGCATGCTCCTGGGCGGAGCCGTTCATGTCGCTCAGGCGGGCTGCTGCGGCTCGGGAACTATCGTCCGTGATGGAAATGCCATCGAAACGGGCACCGGGAATATCGATCGCCGCGGCGCGCGGAATGAAGGGGATCGGCAGCGAGGGCTGGAACTGCACGGTGGTCTCGCTGGTGGTGACACCGAACTCCAAGCCGGGATAGGCTTCGATGAAGCCCGTCAGACCCTCCAGCACATCGTCGGCATACTCGTACTCGAAGAAGTATTTGGAGATGCCCAAGGCCAGGAAGGCGCCGATTTGCTCGTCCGGCACTACGGGCGAACTGTTGAGGGCATCGATCGCCGACTGATTGACAATCTCTTGCAGCCGCGCCAGCGAGGCATGCGAGAACTGATTCACATCCAACCCCACCGCCGCGTAGCCGCCAGCCAGAATCGGGGCACTCCACTGGCGATCGACCACATCGTCCCCCGGCTGCAACGATTCCATCTGCAGATCCAAGCGCGTGTTCACCGCGATCGTGGTGCCCGTCGCCAGCACTTGGCCGTCCAAACGCAACTCGGGAATCACTTGTCCGTCACTCACCGCGGCGAAGCTGATCGTCACTCGGCTCAAGCTCATCTCGGGCAGCACCAGGGTCTGCGACCAGAGGGGCGTGCCGGCATTCTGCAGTGTCAGGCGCGCCCGCTGCGTCGCCACGGGAGGCACTGCGGCGAACGTCACCGGCGTGCCCACGACCGTGTACGGCAGAGCCGTGGGAGGCGTGGTGAGATGCTCCTCAATAATCGGGCCATCGTAGGGCACATCGGCCAGCGATAGATTGGGCCGATTGACGCCCAACCATTGCGATACTTGCCGCTCGTAGAACTCGAACGGCCGTTCGGTGCGCACCTGCGAGAGATACGCCGCCTCATCGAAGGGAACGAAAGTCAGCAGATTCTGCTGCCCGGGCTGACGGTCCTTGAATTTGAACGAGGGATCAAGCGGCGTCCACGACATGTCCCCCGGCAAGCCGAGTTGCGCTTCCACCCAGGCGTGATCGAAGATGAACCGGCCATTCTCATTGTCGACTTGCAGGTTTACGCCGGCGCGGTCCAGTGCGACAAAGGCCGCGCTGTTGCTCAATGTTCCCAGCCAATCGGCGGCCGTGAAAAACGACATCTCGATGCGGCCGGAGACAAACCGGGTTGCAACGCCGGCGGCAGTCAGCCGCTCGATCAAGAGGGCCGCCTGATCCCAATCGTTGCCCACGCGCGTCTCGGCCGTGGCCTGGGCCCCCTTTTGCGCGCCGGGATAGGCTTCGTACTCGATCGTGTTGCGCACGTCGGCGTAAATCGAGAGCGCCCGCTGCGCGACCGTGGGCCCCGTTGCCAGGCGCGTGATAGTGCGCGTGAACGTACTCTGATTGCCCGCGTCATCGGTGGCGCGCAGCGTGAACTCGTTCTCGCCCAGGCGAAGCGGGATGTTTGACACGAGCAGATTGCCCGCTTCATCGGCCAGTGTGGTATCGCCGGTTTGCAGCACTTGCACCAGGGCGCCGGCCTCGGACGTGCCTTGCAAGCTCACGCTTGCCTGATCGGTCTGCTGATCGCCGAGCGTGCCCGTATCGAACGCGGCCGCCAGATCGAATTGCGGCGCGGCGGGAGCCGTCGTGTCGCGGAGCGCAGCCACTCCGGCGACACGCACGCCGCCGGCAAACGCAGGATGGAAGGCG
>JBGTDH010000609.1:0-14344 GCA_041748435.1 Pirellulales bacterium | reverse complement strand
CCACGCGCTCCGATGCGCAGCGCGTCGTCGTTGGACTGCTCGAAGTCGCTGTACCAGCCCGGCGTGACCGCCACATCAATGCCCACGCACGGCGAGACCTGTCGCATCCATCGAATATCGAGATATGCCTCATAGGTATGCGCGGGCACGTCGGGGAAGACCGGGCCATCGAAGTAGTGTGCGCCAAACCCAGGCGTCAGAATCAGTGGCGTGGCCAGGCAACCGACGGGTAGTGCCAGGACCGTCTTCAGCTCAACATCGTTGACACCCATCGCCGCGGGATCGTCGCCTCCGGCCAACCATGTTTCGGTAACGATCACACGTTGCAGCATGTGATGGCGAGTTCCCGGACCCGGCGGCGCGGGGGGCGGCGGATTGAAATACTGCGGGCCTCCGTGAAGCCAGTAGAACATGTTGGCATACATTGGGAGGTGGACCCAAGGCGACTCCGCCTGCCCGCACCATCCGCCACCATAGTTGGGCATGGGCTGGGGCACTGCGTTGTCGATCAGCGGATCATGACGGGACTCTGCCGCCGCGCCGTAGGCGAGATGATCGCGGGCCGCCAGTTCGTAGGCAGGCGACTCTTGCGCGTGGAGCTTCATGGGATGCGTGAAACCGGCAATCGCCAGCAAACCAATCGCCAGCAGTTTCAACAGGCTGAGTTTCATGCGGTTCCCTCCGCGGCTCCCATGTATTACGGCCTGAGCGTCCTGCGAGGACTCAAGCGCGCACAACATCCCTTTAGATGCTTATCGGCTGGGAGCTAGCGTCGGCATCGCGGCAAAATGCGCATCCGACGCAGACCAGAGGCAAATCCGTTACGGCTCGGCAAGGTGATGCAATGATGGACCTAGAGAGGTTGCTCGTCGCCGCCCGAACCTGAAACCTCCAGGGGCTCTCTAGTCGCCCGCATCATTGCGCGCCCGTTCCCCCACGCCGCCGCGAGCCCGCGGCGGGGTGGATGCAGACCCATCGTTAGGAAGCTGCGGAGCGGGCATGGCCTTGTTGGATTTCGTTCAACGAGCGGCCGAGGCGCTTGCGGCTGGGCCCGGTGGGGAGAGCCGGTTGGGCATCGAGCGTTACGTGTTGACGCAGGGAGGTGAGCAGGCGCTCCGTGCCTTCGTCACCCTCGGAGGGAGGTCCGATCTGCTCCAGGGCGTCGGAGACCCCTAGCAACACGGCCCGTTTCACGCTCTCTCGAATCCAAACGAAGAAGTTCATGTTTCCTCCCTGACGATGCCCCCGCGCTTCCAATTCTGCGGGCGCCGAAACCTGCGGAGACTATTCCCGTATCGGACCGGCTGCGCCATCGCCTTCATTAGAATCGCTACAGTTGGGCGAGCGTTGACGACAACATTAGTGGTAATTATATATGGGTTATATGCGAGTTATGGGTTGTTTGCAGCGAATGACTAGATTGATGACCTCGAGTAAGGTGACGGCCTCACGATGGCCGCACAAGCTGCCGACATTCTTTCTAGATTGCTAATTTACCCGCCTGCCAGCCATGTCGTTCACCCGAGAGGAAACCGCCCGGTTCTACCAACGCAGCACCGCGCGCGGCGTGAGCATGTTTGTCATTGATGTGGTCCTGTTGCTCGGGGTCACTTGGCTGACGTTGGGGAGCCCGTACTGGTATGTGCAGCTCTTCGGGTCGCTGGTGATGGGAGCGCTCATCGCCGTGCTGTTTGTCGTGGGGCACGATGCCGCGCACGACGCGCTCACGCCCTATCGCTGGCTGAACCGCCTGCTGGGGACCATTGCCTTCCTTCCCTCGCTGCATCCCTACAGTTTGTGGGTGAAGCTGCACAACCTGCGGCATCATCATTGGACCAATTTGGCGGGCAAGGACGATGTGTGGGTGCCGCTGGATCGCGAAGCATACGATGCCCTGTCTTGGCCCAGCCGGCAACTGTATCGCTTTTATCGCAGCCCCTATGGCTCGCTGCTGTATTACCTGATCGAGTTCTGGTGGAAGAAGTTCACCTGGCCCACGCGGAAGCATTACGACGGCCAGATCAAGCGGGAATACATTGTCGATACGCTGGTGGTGTGGGTGTTTGTGGCGGGGTATGTGGGAGCGATTGCCTACGGGGCGGAGGCTGGCTGGTTCGGCACACCCAAGCCGTGGGCTAGCGCGGTGCTGTATGGCGCCGTGCTGCCGTTCTTGGTTTGGAACGTGTTCTCCGGACTCTCGGTCTACCTGCATCACACGCATCCCAAGATCGTCTGGTATCGGGATGAGGAAGAGTGGAAGCGGGTCTCCAAGGCCAATACGGCGGTGCATGCCGTCTTCCCGCCGCTGGTGCAACGGATGTTTCACTTCATCCAGGAGCACAGCGTGCATCACCTGCGTCCCAGCGTGCCGATCTATCATTTGGCGGAAGCGCAGGAATGCCTGGAGCAGAAGGACGATGTCGATGTGGTGGTCTATGCCTGGAGCCTGGCTCATCATGTGAACATTGCCCGCCGCTGCAAGCTGTACGATTACGAGGCCAAGCGGTGGCTCGATTTTGCGGGCAATTACACTTCACCACCGCTCTCGAAGAAGCGCGTGGAAACTCCCAACTCGCCCGACGTGGCCGAGCTGGCCGGCGTGCTGTAGCAGGAGCAGCTAGGAAAACAATCTCGCCACGGACAGCGTGACGCGAGGGAACGCCAGCGGGTGGATCTTGTCGTCGATCTCGAACTCGGTCGTGCTGCGATACTTGCCGCGAAAAGGATCGCGAAATACCACCACGCAGCGACGCCGCAGGTTCACGACCCAATAATCGGCGATCCGCGCTTTGGCGTACAGCAGGGCCTTCTCGCCCAGATCGTACCTCAGACTGCTGCGGGCCGCTTCGATCAACAACAGCACATCTTCCGCCTTGGGGCGTGCCTTGTGGTAACGCTGATATCGGACCCACGCCACGTCTGGCTCGGGCACGCTTGTTAATGCCGGCAGACCAACGGACTGCTGGATGCGCAAGCGAATCTCATTGAGTGATACGCTCTCTACGCTCCATGCCACCAGTTCGTCGACAACGTCTTCATGCGTCGGACCAATCGGGCTCAACATCCGCAGTTCTCCGTAGATCAGCTCGACCCGCTGACGGCTCGGGCCGTCGAAGACGCCCTTGGCGATCATCCGGTCGTACTGTCGGATGGTGATCTGCGCTACCGTGCTCATGCTTTCTCCTGTTACTGCTTGCCGCCGGCCTGACGATGCACTTCTTTGATAATGGTCTCTTCCACTTCGGGCGCCCAGACGGTGGGCAGACCGTAATAGACCATCGCGCCGCCCCCTTCGTAGCCACCCTCTTCCAGCACGCGGCGCGAGGGGATGTACGCCATCACGTCGTTGGTGTATCCGGCGACCCAGGTCTTGGCGCCCAACTCGCGTTTCAACCGCAACGAGTAATCGACCACCACTTCGCCTCCCAGAGTAATCCACAACACGTCCGGTCCCAGCCGCCACGTCTGCACGGGATAAGGATAGGTTTGCGCGAGTGGCTCTTGAGCCGACTTCGCCAGCAGAATCGCCGCTCGTTGAGCGATGTACCGGTTCGGATCTTTCGCCTGCAACTCCAGTTCCGCGCGCGTGGGCAGCTTCGCCAGCGACAGCGCGATCTCGGCGTGTTGCGTCGTGAGGTTGCCTGCTAGCGGTGTCATGTTGCCGGCCAGCACACGCTCGACCGAGGCGGCCAGATGCCGGCCGTACTCTTGAGCGATCTCGACGGTCCGCCGCGGCAACGGGTTCTGATCTGCCCCGCAGCCGGCGAAGAACATGGCCGTCGCGCCGGGGTGGGCCTTCTCCAACTCGATCTGGGCGAAGCCCGGATAATCGCCGCACCATTGATAAAAGCTAAGCACGGTGGCATGACAGGCATAGCCGAACACCACGGCCCGTAGCGAGCCGGAGGGCGAGGCCACGCGCAGCACCGGCACGTCGTGATCGAAGGGGCCTTTCAGTTCTCCGCCGCCCGTGCGAATCTGCGGGATCTCGGCTTCCTTGTTGTTGCGGCGATTCACGGCGAACGTCGCCCGCCCTTGTCCCCACGACACATCGGCCGGGGCCAGGCTGCCGATTGCTTCTCCCACCACAGTCACCACCTGCTCGACTAGCCGATCGGTGTAGTCATGCACTTGTTTCTGCTGCCGCTCGTCGAGGAAGTACATCGACGAAAGATTCTTGCCAACCACGGGTCCGCAGTGCGTGTGCGAACAGTTGAGGGCCACTTGCCGCGGCTCGAGTTGATGCTTCTGCTTCAGCCGCGCGAGGATCGCTTGCGACGTGTCACGGTCCAGCCCCACCAGATCCAGCGTCACCAGCACGGCGCGCTCGCCGCGCGGATCTTCCAGGACCAGCGCCTTGGCCCCCAGTTCCGTGAGCTTGCCTTCCGAGGGCTTATCGCGTGCGCCGTAGCCGGACATCCACATGTTCTCTTGCGGCGTGATGACCGTCTTGGCGACCCCCGCCTTCCACGGCGTCCCCTTCGCTTGCGGCTTAGCGGGACTTGTCGCACCCGTCACGTAGGCTAGCAGATCGGCCATGCCCTGCACGTCGACCTGCTTCTCCACGCCTTCCGGCATCAGAGACAGCTTGGTGCTGCCTAACTCTTCGATCTGCCCACGCAGCACCGTGTCACTCAGCGCTTCGGCCCGTTTGAGCGTAACGCTCGTGGCGGTCTCCGCGACGATCATGCCGGTCAGAGAGCGGCCGTCGTCGGTCAGCAGCACGTAGTTCACAAACTGCGGGTTCACCTCGCGATTGGGATCGAGCACGTTGACCAGAACCGCTTCCGGTCCGCGATTTTGCATGGCAGCCAGATTCGGCCCCACTTCGTGACCCAGGCCATCCAGTTTGTGGCAGGCGGCACAGATCTTCTTGAACACCTCCCGGCCACGCTCTTTATCGCCGGGCAAGGTGAGCGCCGCACGATAGGCCTCGACGACCTCTCCGCGGCGCGCCAGTTGCGCGCCCGCGAAGGCCTTCGTGGCCCGCTCTCCCAGCTTGGCATGTGCCGTTAGTTGCCTGATGCGCGCGGGATCGAGCTCGGTGTGAGCAATGACGCCTCGTTCCACGGCCTCCAGCAACAGCGGCAAACGCTCGGCACGGGAAAACAACAGCTCGGCCGCGGCCGTTCGCACCCGCGGACTGAAGCCGGACCATGCCGCCAGCGTGGCCTGCACCACGGTCGGCTCTTTGAATCGTCCCAGCGTGGCGAGGGCGGCGAGTTGCACTTCCTGCGGTTGCCGGCTGCCAAGCAAGCTGGCCAGCGCGGGAAACACTTCTTCCAGCGAAGCCAGTCTCAGCGTGCGAATTGCCTCGACGCGCGCGTCGAGCGGCCGATCGCCCTCGAGCGCCGTTTGTCTCGCATCGATCAGCAAAGCATCGAGCAGCTTGCCGGCCGAAGTGCTGCCCGTGGCCGCGAGCGCCTGCCGCAACGATCGCCCGCTTTGCGCGAGGCCCTCGTTCAATCCACGTAAGAGTTGCTGCACAAGGGCGGCGTCTTCCTTGGGTAGCGTCTCGGCAGTCTTGATGAGTGCGGCCATCTCGGCCGGCCGATTACGCACGCCCACTTGCGAAGACAGGCTCTCCAGCATCGCGCGAGAAGCCGGCGTGCGGCGGCTTTCGGCATCGGCCAACAGCATCCGCGCCACATCGGCCGCTCCTTCGTTCAGCGAGCTCTGAATGGCCAGCCGTTGCCAGCGATCGTCGCCATCGCGGCGTGCCAATGTAGCCAGCGCGGCGTCGCGCCCCTCGCCCTTAATCTCGCCCAGCGTGAACGCGAGCTGGTAGCGGACCCGCAAATCGGGATCGCCCGTCATGCCGATCAGCTTCTGCCGCACTGCGCGGGACTTGCCGATCAGTCCCTCCGCTAGTCGCACAGCATGCTCGCGCACGCGCGGATGCGGATCGGCCAGGGCTCGAAGCGTCGCGCCTTCCGAGAGCGCCCCCAGTCCCTGCAGCGCGTACAGCCCATGCATACGGCCCAGCGATTGTGGCGACGCGGCCACGAACTTTTCCAACAGAGCAATCGCCGCCGTGTCTTTTCGCTGATAGAGCAGCCTCGCCGCAGTGTCTCGATGCCAGCCGTTGGGATGGGCCAGCGTTTCGACCAGCTCCACCGTGCTCGCCGGATCGAGTTGCGGCAGCTTCGGCTGCTTAAAGCCATCAGGCACGAGGCGATAGATTCGTCCCCGATCGCGGCCGCTGGTCAGATCGAGATGCTTTTTGATCAGCGGCGGCAAGCTGGCCGGATGCTCGATCACCTCGCGATACACGTCCAGAATGTAGAGCGTGCCATCCGGCGCGTTGGCGAACTGCGCGGGGCGGAACCAGATATCCTTCGAGGCTACAAACTCGCGGCCCTCGTCCACGCGGCGGGCTTTCAAGCTAACGCCTTCCGCCTCGATCACTTTGCGATGCACGATGTTGCTGCCCACATCGCCCACGAAGGCCTGGCCCACGTATTCGCCGGGGAACGCATGGCCGCGATAGATGGTGGTGCCCGTCGCGCCGGTGAAGTAGCCTCCCGCGCGGCCGCCCCCTTCCACAATGCCCTTCACTTCGCCCGAGACGCGCAGCCGCGTGCGAACGATGCGCCACGGCTCGATCGGGCTGATCCGAAACACCTCCGCCTGCGGGCCATCGAACGCGATGCTCACCCGCGGGCTCGGGGCGGCCAGATGGGGATTGCGGGCCACGTAGCGATCTTCGAACATCACCGCTTGAATGTGATCGCTGTTGGAGCACAGGAACTTGCGGCCCCAATTGTCGAAGCTCATGCCGTGCTGCGCACCGCCGCTGGTGGGCTGCAAGTCCATGGTGCGGGGATCGAAGGCGAAGTCGCGTCCGCGCAGCATCAGGGGTTTCTCTTTCGGTCGATCCGGGCGGCTGATCTCTGCCCCGGAGCTGCTGGTGGCGCCGTGAATGCGATTATCCAATCCCCACTGGAAGCTGTTGATCAGCCCCTGCACGTTAGAGCGGCCGAAGCCGGTGAACACCACGCGCCGCACATCAGCGCGGCCATCCGCATCGGTATCTTTGAGATAGAAGATGTCCGGCGCCGCGCCGACGAACAGGCCGCCGTCCCAGCAGATGGCGGCCGTGGGCCACGAGAGTTTATCGGCGAAGATCGTGCTCTTTTCGAAGCGGCCATCTGCATCTGCATCTTCCAGCAGCCGGAGGGTGCCCAGAGCTTCTTTGTCTTGCTCGGAGTAATCCCGCATCTCGACGACGTACATGCGGCCCCGTTCATCGAAGCAGGCCGCCACGGGACTGGCCACGTGCGGCTCGGCCGCGACCTGCTCGAGGCGGAACCCCGGCTGCACCTGAAACGTATCCACCGCTGCAGCCGGTTCTGTTGGTGGAATCCTCGGCAACTCGGCCGCAAAATCCGGCTCTTGCGCGGCAATTCGAGTGTCGGACGCGGCCCACGCCAAAACCACGACGAACAACGCCATCATCAGACGGGCCGAACATTCGATGCGCATGATCGATCTCAACAATCCGAAGGAGAAACGGGCGGGTCAAAGCAAGGCAGGCATATCGCGATGTTAACCGCCCCACCCGGCACAGACAACGCGGCGGAACACTCGCAGCAAGCGTTAGAGATCGTCGCGTGGGGATCACTTGCACACAATTAGCTGCTGAGGCTGGGGCCGATGCGCCAGATGATTGACCGCATATGTTCGTGCGTATACACTTTTCGTATTCTGTTGTCGTTCTGGAGACAAGTACGCTCATGGAGACGGGCCCCACCCTCATCGATCTGTTCTGCGGAGCCGGGGGTCTGTCGGTGGGATTCTCGCGCGCGGGGTTTCAGCCCGTTTGCGCAGTCGATCACTGGGCTGCGGCCACGAATACGTATCGTCAGAATGTGGGGGAGCATGTCGTTTGCGCGGAGGTGAGCGGTGACATGACTCTGCCAAGCGCGACGGTCGTTGCTGGAGGTCCTCCCTGCCAGGGCTTCTCGTCGGCCGGGCAGCGGAGGCAAGACGATGAGCGAAATACGTTCGTGACCGTTTTCGCTCGGATTGTCGCCAGACTTCGTCCCCTTGCGTTCGTTTTCGAGAACGTAGAAGGATTTCTCACGGGCGCGGGAGGTCGATTTGTCCTTGAGTTGCTGGAGCCGCTCATCGAAGCTGGCTACCAAATCCATTTGCGAAAAGTCAACGCTGCGAACTTTGGCGTGCCGCAGCATCGCAAGCGTGTCATCGGCATCGGGGGACTAGGATGGACGCCCCGCTTTCCAGAACCAACTCATTCGGCGTTCGGAGCGCCCGGTGCTCATTTGTGTGGGCGGACTCTTCCGTGGACACCAACACTTGGAGACTCGCTTCGTGGATTGCCTTCGCCCTCATCCGTGGATCCGGGTGAACCCCTAGATCATGTGGCTTGCTGCTTGGAGAATTTGGACCTCGAGAGAGCCCAATTGTTGCAACCTGGGCAAACGATGCAGGATCTTCCCGAGGCTTTGTGGCACGAGAGCTATCGCCGCCGTGCGTTCCGCCGAGTTCAGGACGGCACACCGTCCGCCCGCCGTGGTGGAGCCCCTTCAGGCGTCCGCCGCCTTGAGTGGGACGCGCCCTCGAAAGCGATCACGGGCGGCGCGCTGCGAGATTTCCTGCACCCCCTCGAAGATCGTCCCCTCACCCTGCGGGAATGTGCCCGGCTCCAAACCTTTGACGACGAGTTCACCTTCGTGGGAACAAGGGCGGAACGGGCTCAACTCATTGGCAACGCCGTTCCGCCTCAACTTGCGGAGTCGGTCGGTCGTCATTTGTTCGCCCAGATCGACTGCGCCGTCTCCGATGAGCGGCAATCCGGTGCTTTGCTTAGCTTTGTTCCAACTTTATCGACAGGAATGAGCCCCGCATTGATGGCAACCACCAGCCGCGTTCGAAGCCGCTTTATGGCACGTGGGAAGGAGGTTCAGTCTCTCCTGTGGCACTGAGCCAGAGCCAGCGGTCGATGATCGAAAAAGCGAGGTCCGCCAGTGCCGGTGATCTCGGCGTGCATCTTGCGGATGACGTTTGCGTTTACTTGCTCGCCGTCATCGTTGCCGACTTAGGTTTGAAAGACCGCTTTCCCGAGTTGCCCTCGGAAATTCCGCCGTTCTATACGGCGCAAAACCTGGCCGCACTGAGGATCTCTGGTGTGAGCTTTTTGGGCCTCATGGAGAGATTAGTCGAGCTGAACCGTGACGCGGATACGTTCTTCGCATGTTTGGCCAACTTGCACAAACGACGACTCAAGTACGACCGTATCCTAAAATGCCAGCCGATTCCGACCATCGAACAGGTGGGACCTCGCGGACTGCTGCAGTTCGGCGCCATGAGCCCAAGGGCGCTTGCGGGATTGCTGTTTTGGCGTAAATGGTTGTTCGACATTGACAACCGGGCGGGGCAAGAAACGGGGTATCTGTTTGAGCCCATTATCGCCCATGCCATCGGCGGCGCACCCGTCGCTTCGCGAGGAAGCCCGGTTCGTAGATCCAAGGACTCTTCCAAAGGCCGGCAAGTGGATTGTATTCGAGAACAAAGAGCGTACGAGTTCAAGATACGCATTACGATTGCGTCGTCTGGCCAAGGAAGATGGCAAGAAGAGTTAGACTTTCCGGTTGATGCACGCAGCAGCGGGTTTCTCCCCGTCTTGATCGTTCTAGACGCAACTCCCAACGTCAAATTGGCACGACTGGAGGCCGAGTTCTTGGCGGTGAGCGGAGAGGTTTATAAGGGCGCTGAGGCGTGGAACCATCTGGAATCGATGGCTGGCCCCACCATGTCGCTGTTCTTGGAACGATACGTGCGCATCCCCATCCAATCGCTACTCTCGGATGCCCCTGATTCCTTGCCTGAGTTCCACGCAAGGATGGATTCCGGCACGATAACCTTGTCGATTGGCGACGAAAGATTCTTGATTCAGCGAGCAGCAGTTGCCACTCAGGTTGAGGACGAGGAAGCACTTCCGCCTGACGTTGCCGACCAGATCCCCGGCCCGTGAACTTTGATCCGATTCTCGCGCGCATCCTCTGCATTTAGCGTTCATGCAGCGTTCGCAACGCGGCCGGAACTTGCCAACATGCAGTAGCGTCTTAAGGGGGACGCGTTCCGTTCACCCCCAGTGCAGGAGAATGCCCGATGTTCGCCGCGAGAATTGGCTGCTTGTTGATGTTGCTGGCTCCCTGTGTTGCCGTTGCGCAGAGTGCCTACGACGACCGTCCGAAGATCAGCGTCAGTGGCGAAGCGGTCGTGTATGTGCAGCCGGACAAGATTCTGATCACGCTGGGGATCGAGACGATGGACAAAGATATTCAGATTGCCAAACAGCAGAACAACGATCTTCAGAAGCGCACGATGACCGCGATTAAAGAGTGCGGCGTGGCAAACAAGGATGTGCAGACGGATCACCTGTCGATCGAACCCCGTTATCGAAACAATCACTCCAAGGAAGACTTCATCGGCTACTTCGTTCGCAACTCGCTGGTGGTGACGATGGCCGATGCGGAGAAGGTCGAGCAACTCATCACCAAGGTGCTGGTGGCCGGGGTGACGCACATTCACGGTGTCGACTTTCAGACCATGCAGCTCAAGCAACATCGGGAGCAAGCTCGCGAGCTGGCCCTACGAGCGGCCAAGGAGAAGGGGGAGAAGATGGCCGGCGTGCTGGGGCAGAGGATCGGAGCGCCGTTGCAGATTTCCGAGAGTGGTTCGCCCTCGTGGCATTACTCAAGCTGGTCCGGCTGGGGATCCGGCCGGCAAGGAGGGATGTCGCAAAACGCGGTGCAGAATATTCCCGGTGGCGGCGGAGAGTCTTCCGAGACGCTGGCCCTTGGCAAGATTGGCATTCGCGCCAACGTGCAAGTGACCTTCGCGCTGAGGGACTGACACGAGCCGTGCCTGCGATGCTATTAATGCTGCCAGAAGCAGCAGGACCCGTCTTGACGTGATGCGTCAAGCTGGCGTATGGTCCGCTGCCGGAGAATCCCGCGGACGAGCGTCTTCGCTACCCATGCGCATTCTGGATTGCTACTTGTTGCGGCAGTTTGCGCGGGTGTTCTGCATCTGCTTTCTGAGCCTCACCGGGCTGTTCGCGGTCTTCGATGCCTTCAGCAACCTGGATGAGTTTCTCAACTACGCGGAGAAGCACGGCAACGTGGTGGGCGTGCTGGCACAGTACTACGGTTATCGCTCCGTGGCATTGTTCGATCGCCTGAGCGGAGTGCTGGCACTTACCTCCGCCATGTTCACGGTGACATTCTTTCAGCGCCACAACGAATACACGGCCGTCTCCGCCGCGGGGGTGCCGCCCGGGCGGATTGTGGCGCCCTTACTCTATGCGTGCCTGGCCATCAGCATTGTGGCGGCCACCAGCCGGGAGTTGTTCATCCCCAGCATTCGCGAACAATTCTCGCGCAGCGCCAAGGACCTGGAGGGAGATCAGGCACAGGACCTGAAGCCTCGGTACGACAACGCCACCGATATTCTGATCCGCGGGCGGATGACCTTCCGCAACGAGTCGCGCATTCACGAGCCCGATTTTCTGCTGCCAATTCCGCTGCAAGACTACGGCAATAGCGTGCGGGCGGAAGACGCGTTTTACAAGCCGCCCGAAGGCGATCGGCCCGGCGGATATCTGCTGGTCAACGTGCAATCGCCGCGGAACTTGGAAGATCGCCCGTCGCTGCGGCTCAAGGACGAGGAAATTGTGCTGACGCCGCACGATCATCCCTGGCTCGAGCCCGATCAGTGTTTTCTCAAAAGCGATGTCACCTTCGAACAACTCACCGGCGGGCAATCGTGGCGGCAATTCTCCTCCACCGCCACGCTCATTCGCGGGCTGCGCAATCCCAGCCTCGATTTCGGCGCCGATGTGCGGGTCACCATTCATTCCCGCATTGTGAGACCCGTGCTGGACATGACGCTTTTGTTTTTGGGCCTGCCGCTGATCCTGCGGGGCTCGCGAAACATTTTCATCTCGATTGCGCTTTGTGTTCTAGTGACCAGTGGCTTTATGCTGGTTGTGTTTGGCATGCAGTACCTGGGGGCGGCGTACCTGATCAGTCCCGCGCTGGCCTCGTGGCTGCCGTTAATGATCTTTGTGCCCACGGCCCTGGTGATTGCCGAACCGTTGCTGGCGTGAAAGAGGGGACAGGGGACAGGGAATAGGGGACAGTCAATCCCTCTGTCCCCCTGTCCCCTGTCCCCTGTCCCCTAATCTCTAGCCCCTAGCCCCTCTCATGTCCGCATCCACTCCTTGGGTCGATGGCCTGACAATCGGCCAGGTCCTGGCGCAAACGGCCACGCGGTATGCCGCCAATGATGCTTTGGCCTTTCCCGCGATTGAGGTGCGCCAGAGCTATGCACAGTTCGATCGCGCGGTTTACGAATGCGCCAAGGGTCTGTTGGCGATGGGCATTCAGCGCGGTCAGCACGTGGCCGTTTGGGCCACGAATGTGCCCGAGTGGGTGGTGTTGCAGTTCGCGACGGCCCGCATCGGCGCCGTGCTGGTCACCATCAATCCGGCGTATCGGCCGTTCGAGCTGAAGTACGTGTTGCGGCAGAGCGACAGCGTGGCATTGTTTCTGGTCGATCACTTCAAATCGTCCGATTATCACGCCATGCTCAACGAAGTCTGTCCGCCGCTGAGGGACAGCGTGCCCGGCTCGTTGGCGGCCGCTGATTTCCCGGAGTTGCGTTGGGTTGTGAATCTCAAGGGCCCGTCGCTGCCGGGGGCAATCGACTGGAGCGAGATGCTGGACCGCGGCCGCAATGTCGATGCGGGCGATCTGCAACAAGCCGAGCGCGGCCTCCAATGCAACGACAAGATCAACATCCAGTACACGTCCGGCACCACCGGCTTCCCCAAGGCGGCCACGCTCACGCATCGCAACCTGCTGCTCAACGCCTACGCTATCGGAGATTGCCAGCGGCTGACGGATCAGGACCGCATCTGCATTCCGGTCCCCTTCTATCACTGCTTTGGCTGTGTGCTCGGGACACTGGCTTCGGTGGTGTATGGCGCCACCATGGTGGTGCCCGCCGAATCGTTTCATCCCACGGCCACGCTGGACGCCATCGAGAAGGAACGGGCTACGAGCATCTATGGCGTGCCCACCATGTTCATTGCCGAGTTGCAGGACCCCAGTTTTGCGGGGCGGGATCTCAAGAGCCTTCGCACGGGCATCATGGCCGGCAGCCCGTGTCCGATCGAAGTCATGCGGCAAGTGATCGGCACGATGGGCGCCCGCGAAATGACCATTGCCTACGGCCTGACCGAGGCCTCACCGGTCATCACGCAGACGCGCACGGAAGACCCGTTGGAGCTGCGAGTGGAGACCGTCGGCCGGCCGATTCCCAATATCGAAGTGAAGACCATCGACCCCGCCACGGGAGAAACGCTGGGCGACAACCAGCAGGGCGAGCTTTGCACCCGCGGGCATGTGGTGATGCTGGGCTACTACAAGGATCCGGAAGCCACGGCGCGGGCCATCGATGCCGACGGCTGGCTGCACTCCGGCGATCTGGCGGTGCGGCTCTCCAACGGCTACTACCGCATTACGGGTCGCATCAAAGACATGGTCATCCGCGGCGGAGAGAATATTTATCCGCGGGAGATCGAAGAGTTCCTGTTCACACACGCGGCGGTGGAACAGGCCAGTGTGGTGGGCGTGCCCGACGACAAGTACGGCGAGGAGCTCTGTGCCTGGATCCGGCTGAAGTCCGGCGCCATCGCCACGGAGGAAGAGATTCGTCAGTTCTGCAAACAGAAGCTGGCACACTACAAAGTGCCGCGTTACGTGCGATTTGTTGAATCGTTCCCTCAAACCGTGACCGGCAAGATCCAGAAGTTCAAGATTCGCGAACAGATGATGAACGACCTCGGCCTGAAGCAACAAGAGACGGCGTAACCGACAGGGCGAACAGTTCGTTCAGGGGGCGGCCTTCGACCAGGAACACAGGGCGACCGCTGGGATCGCGAAGGCGGGATTGGGGTACCTAATTCACGACTGAAACCGCTGCGCGGGTCGCGTCGGCGTCAGGGTTTCGAGATGAGTTTCAGATCGATGACGCCGCCCGCTGCCGGGACGTCGAGCAGAAGCGTCGTGGTGTCCTGGTTCTGATACCGAGGCGGGATCGGCTGGCTCGGCCGCTTTATCTTGGCCGCTGAGGGCGCGATCGCGGGGGCGGCCGACCCATCCGCCGGCTCGTCAGGCAGCGGGACATCGATAGGGAACAGCGGCTCGGCCACGACGACGCGGTACTTTCCAGGGGGCACTCCCGCAACGTCCCGCGTAGCGCCCGGGCGCACGGCGAGCAGCGTGTAAGCCCCCGCCTTGTCCGTGTTGGC
>JBGTDH010000608.1:0-3466 GCA_041748435.1 Pirellulales bacterium | reverse complement strand
ACCACGACGGCGTCCGGATAGGTGCGAATGAGCTTGGGCAGCACCGTCATGGGCGTCTCGCCCTTGGCGGCATCGTAGGTGGTGACGGGGACGTTCTCGATCGACACGCCGACCTTGGCGACATCGCCGACTTCCGCCCAGTTGCGGATGTAGCGGTCGCTGGAACGCAGCGCGGCATCGAACGTGGTGGAGAATCCGTGCCCCGGCGGTGAGGAGAACAAGACCAGGCCTTTAGGCTCGCGCAGCACGGCCCGCAGCTCTTCTTCCATCTTCTGCCGCATGCCGGTGTCTTCCAGCTTGTCGGCGGCGGCTTTCTCGACATCGAACTGCAGCAGCACGCGTTCGCCCGTTTGCGTGCCCTGGCAGGTGATGCGGGGCTTGTACTTGTTGCGACGGTACTCGATGCCGATCTTGCCCACCTGCTTGGCCCGCCGCTCGTTGGGATTCAAGGCGGCCAGCGTCTTGATGACAGCCAGCATCACGTTGCCCGTCTGCAAATCCTTGCCCGGCGCCGGCATCCTCACTCCATCCAGTTGGTAGCGCACCTGCACGCCCTGCTGGGTGTAATCCAGCATGATGCTCTCGGGCTTGATGTTCAGCGCGTGGGCCAACAGTCGTTGTGCAATCAGGAAGCCGGGCGACTGCTTCGATTGCAGCAGCGCCACCTGCTCATCCTGCTGCGAAGGCTGGCCCATTGCCTGCAGCGTGATCGGCGGCGGACGGTCCTCGCCCTCCTCTTGCTTCTTTTTCTTTTTGCCGCCGAAGAGAGCCATGAGTGTGGGTGGCTAAGTTGTGGAGAATGGAAGGATGACAAGGTGAGGGGGTGACAAGGAGAGGGGGTGAGCGAGCCGCCACGCAAATCACCTTGTCACCCTCTCTTCTTGTCACCCCCTCTTTCACCATTGCTGATAGTTGCAACTACAGAATACCCGCGGACTTTACGTTAATCCCCTTGAGGGCCATTTTCAACTCGTCGACGTTGGGCGCAACCTCAAAGGCCGTGGCGCGATCGATCAGGTCCTTCTCCACCAGCTCCTTCAAGCTCATGGTGAAGTTCTGCATCCCGTCTGCGGCCCCGATGCGAATGGCATCGGCCAGCTTGGAGTCCTGCTCCTCGAGGATCAGCTTGCGAATCGTGCTGTTGAAGATCATCACTTCGCACGTCGGCACGCGGGACACGCCTTCCTTGATGGAAGGCAACAGCTTCTGGGCCACGATGCCCTTCATGTTGAAGGCAATGGCGCTGCGCAGGGCGGGATGCATCTCCTGCGGGAACAAGTCCAGAATACGGCCAATGGTGCTGGAGGCGCTGGAGGCGTGGATGGTTCCGAACACCAGGTGGCCCGTCTCGGCGGCGTGAATGGCGGTCATGAAGGTTTCGTGATCGCGCATTTCGCCTACCAGCATGACATCGGGGTCTTCGCGGACGGCGTGCTTCATGCCGATCTCGAAGTTGACCACGTCGATGCCGATCTCCCGCTGGTTCACCAGGCACTTATCTTCGGTGAACATGAACTCGACCGGGTCTTCCAGCGTCAGGATGTGCTTCTGATAGTGGCGATTGATCCAGTTGAGCATCGAGGCGATCGTGGTGCTCTTGCCGGACCCGGTGACGCCGGCCAGCAGCACCATGCCCTGATCGTACTTGCACAGGCTCTCGATGATCGGCGGCAGGAACAAGCCCTCGAAGTTGGGAATGTTGTTGTTCACGCGGCGGGCCACGAGTCCCACTTTGCCCAACTGCCGCAGCATGTTCACGCGGAACCGCCAGTTAACGCCGTCAACATCCACAAGGTAGGCGAAGTCGGCGCCCCCCGTCTCTTCGAAGATCTTGAGGTTGCGCTCGTTGAGCATCGGCATCAACAGCCGCTCCATCTCGTCTTCGTCGATATCCGGATGGTTGAGCGGCTTTAGTGCGCCTTTCACTCGCACATACGGCGGCTTGCCGGCCTTCATGTGCAAGTCGCTGCCACTGAGCTTGACCAGCGCGCGGAAGTATTTATCGACGTCCCTGTCCGAACGTTTGACGTTGAGATGATGTTCCGTGGCAGTGGCCATGCAGGACCTCAAGGGAAACTTGGTCGTTTAGTCGATTGGTGCGAGACAAGGTGACAAGGCGAGGGGGTGACATGGTGATTCTGATTCACCCCCTCATCTTGTCATCTTGTCATCTTGTCATCTTTCCATATCGCAGCGTCACTTCGCTTACAGCCGCACTGGCACACCCCGGGCCGCCATGACTTGCTTGGTTTCCTGGATCGTAAATTCGCCGTAGTGGAAGATGCTGGCGGCTAGTGCCGCGTCTGCTTTGCCCTTCACAATCGCGTCTGCCAGATGCTCCGGACGGCCGGCGCCGCCGCTGGCCACCACGGGAATGGAGACGGCCTCACTCACGGCGCGGGTAATTTCCAGATCGTAGCCGTTTTTGGTGCCGTCGGCATCCATGCTGGTCAGCACGATTTCTCCGGCGCCCAATTGCTCGACCTGACGGGCCCAGGCCACGGCCTCCAGGCCCGTGCCCACGCGGCCGCCGTTGATATGCACTTCCCACACTTCCCGGCCGTCGCGCTGGACGCGTTTGGGATCGATGTTCACCACGATGCACTGGCTGCCGAAGCGCCGCGCGGCTTCGCGCACGAACTGGGGATCGCGCGGGGCGGCGGAGTTGATCGAGACTTTATCGCTGCCGGCATTGAGCAACTGCCGAATGTCTTCGCAAGAGCGTATTCCGCCGCCGACCGTGAGCGGCATGAAGATCACCTCGGCCGTGCGGCGCACGACGTCCAGCATGATGGCTCGGCCTTCGTGACTGGCGGTGATATCGAGGAACACGAGCTCGTCGGCGCCCTCTTGCTCATAGCGGGTGGCTACTTCCACCGGATCGCCGGCGTCCCGCAATTGCAGGAAGTTGGTGCCCTTCACCACGCGGCCGCGGTCTACGTCCAGGCAGGGAATGACGCGCTTGGCCAGCATGCGAGGACGATCGAAGAGGCATCTGTTCCTGACGCGGCAGAGCAGGTGGCAGAGGGCAACCTCGAATCTCTTGACCGCGCGAACCCTCATTGTGCGCACGCTTGCCGCAGTGGTCAAACAGATTGCCGGACGTGCCGATCAGGCAAGATCAGCAGGTCCGCCGACCAGCTCTAACGCCAGAAGCGGCGATACCAGGGGGTGTCGGTCGGGGCGTTCTCCAATTGCCCTGCGGCAGCCGTTTCTGCCGTGGGGCCGGATTGGCCTTCGGGAGCGATCGAATCCTCGCCGGCTGTGGTTTCGCCGCTTCTGCGCGGCCAGGGAACCATGCCTTTGACTTTGCCCCCCACGCCGCGCGACCAATTGCCGAGACGGGAGCCCATCGAAGGTTTCTCCGATTCCGGCTCGGCCTCGGGCGCCGGGGTTTCCGCGATCTGGGGTGGTCCGGCCAAGGGTCGCGTCGGCGAAGTCCCCTGCGCCTCGCGATTCACGGGGC
>JBGTDH010000607.1:0-6469 GCA_041748435.1 Pirellulales bacterium | reverse complement strand
CACAGCCTGGCGGACGCCCATACCCGATTTGTCCAAACCCTAGGAACCTACTAACCGGAGAGCCGTATGCGGGAAAACCGCCCGTACGGTTCGGAGGGAGGGGGGCTGCAACTCAATGCAGCCTCCCTACCCCTATCATTGGAGCACTAGCTCGCAGGCAGCAGTTCGCCGATCGGTTGGCCATCGGCGAGTTTCAACGGCCTGCCAACGGCGGAGATGTTTTCTTTGTGAGCATTCAGGCCCAGCGCCGCCAGGATCGTGGCATGCACGTCGGGCACCTGCTTGGGGTTCTCGACTTCCTTGCCACCCTCGGGATCAGTCGCCCCGATGACGAGTCCGCCACGCAGGCCGCCGCCGGCGAGGGCCATGGTGAAGCCGTGCGGCCAATGATCACGCCCATCCAGCTTGTTGACCTCGGGCGTGCGGCCGAACTCGCCGCAGCACAGCACAATCGTGCGATCCAACAGCCCGCGCGTGTGCAAGTCTTTGAGAAGCGCCGCAAACGCCGGATCGAGCGTGCGGGCCTGCTCTCGGCAGCCCTCGTGGTTTTTGGCATGCGTGTCCCACCCGTCCAGCGTGACCTCGACACAGCGCACGCCTACTTCAATCAGCCGCCGCGCGGCCAGGCAGCCGCGGCCAAATTCCGTGTTGCCGTACGCGGCGCGCAACTCCTCGGACTCGTGCGTTACATCGAAGGCCTTGAGCTGATCGGTGGTCATCATGGTGCTGGCCCGCGCCACGGTGTCGGGGTGCAGAGTGGCTTGCACCTGACGGCGGCGTCCGCGGGCAAAGGCGCGCTCGATGACCTGCAAATCGGCCCGGCGTTGGGTAAACCGCTCGTCCGACACGCGGGGCGAAATATCGGGCACGCGCCCCACGGGATCGTAGGTCTTGAAAGCATCGAACTGATCGCCCAGAAAACCGCCGCGCCCCGGCCATTGGTTCGGGAAGATGGAAACGTGCCGCGGCACTTCGGTCTTCAGGCCGCTGGGAAGCGTCTCGGGCAACTCGTGGCAACAGATAGCGCCGATCGAGGGATGCACCACCGTGGGATCCGGCTGATAGCCGGTTTTGACCATATACGTGCCGCGCTCGTGGTCTCCCTCTTTGCTCACCACGGAACGCACCAGAGAGACGTGCTGCATCTGCTCGGCCAGACGCTCGTAGCCGGCGGCGAGTTGGATGCCCTCGACGGCTGTGGAAATGGCGGTGGTCCCGGCGGCAATGTCTTTTCCGGGTTGCGGATCGAACGTCTCCAATTGACTTGGTCCGCCGGCCAGCCACAGCAGAATGACCGATTGCGCCGGCTCGCGGCCGCGAGATTGCTCTTCCGCCCGGCTCAGCAAGTGCGCCACGGGCGTGAGCCAGCCCGCCGCGGCCAGACCGGTGGCGCGCAACAACGTGCGACGGCCAAAGTGGTTTAATGATTCCATGAGAACTCCGTGGAGTTGAGCAAATCCCAGCACAGGTCTTCCAGCACCTGATTACGGCGATTGCGGCGAGTCTCGTGCAAGCGGCCAACAAAGTGTGTCATTTCCTCGGACGAAGGGCGGCGAGACAGCACCGCCAGGTAGGCGGTTTCCACCGCTCTCTCGTCCGTGGGGGCCAGCATGGCAATGCGATTGGCGGCCACGAACGGATTGTCGTGATCGGTCCGATCCCGGACCTGTTCGCCATTCATCATGATCAGCCGCTGCGGGATAGTGCCGCCATGCTGATCGAGTTCTTCCTCGCCGGAATCGCCGTAGCGTTTGATGAAGTCGTTCTCGCTAGCCGCTTGAATGAGCTTGATCACGATGTGTGATTCATGATCGATGGTGGCCAGCACGCTCGATTGCAACACACCCCCCACCACCTGCTCGGGGCGTAGTCGCGTGAGCGGGAAAGCCGCCCATTGCTCTTCATGCGCCTCGGTGATCTCGCGATCCGGGAGCGGTTCCCCCTCGGGTCCCACCGGGGCCTGGCTATCGAGCTGGAACACCTGCGTGGAGGCAATCAATTGCACCAGCCGCCGCAAATCGTGGCCATGCGACGAGAAGTCCTCGGCCAAGAGATCGAGTGCGGCGGGCACATCTCCCTGGGTGCGAATGTTATCCACCGGCGTCACCAGCGGCCGGCCCAGCAGCAGAGCCCACATCCGATTGACGGTCGCGCGGGCAAAGGCCTTGTTCTCCGGATGCGTGACCCAGGCGGCCAACTGCCGCCGGATGCCGCGGTCTTGCGGAACCAGTTCGGGCTGATACGGCACCTGCGGAGAGATGACGCGCTTCTCGCCCGTCTGACGATCCTCGGTTTCGTAGGTATCGTTGCCTTCGCGAATGCCGGTCAGTGTTTGCTCCGTGCGGCCGAAGAAAGCCGCCAGCGCCTGGAACTGATTCTGCTTCCACGGCTCGAAGGGGTGATCGTGGCACTCCGCACAGTCCAGCCGGACGCCCAGGAAAGCTCGCGAGATGCGGGCTGCCAGAGCCGCCTCGTCGATGCCAATGTCCTCTTTCTGATTCGCCGTGATGAAGTTGATCGCCGGCTGCGTGGTCCACAGGCCATCGCTGGAGATGAGCTCGGACACGAGCTGATCGTAGGGACGATTCTCGGCCAGCTCTCCGGAGAGCCACGTCACGAAACGCCGGCGGCGGTAGACCAGAAACGGACCATCGTTGTTGCCCACAAACGCCCGCGCCAGACGCTCGGCAAAGTAATCGTCAAATCGCGGGTCGTTGAGCAACCGGCTCGTCCACCACGAAGTGCGGGATTCCGCCGGCTGCGCCTCCAGGGCACGAATCTCTTCCAGCGAGGGAATGCTCCCCGTGAGTGCCAGCGAAAGCCGGCGGGCGACCTGTAGGTCCGGGGCGGGATCGGCGGGCGTCAGACCGTGCTGCTCCCACTGCTGGCGAAACGACTGGTTAACCACTTGCAGTGTGCGATCAAAATCGGATTGCGCGGCGGCATCAAAGCGGATTTCGCGGCCGGACTGCTTGCCGGGCGTGAGGCTGCCCACAAACGCCAGCACGCCGGCGACGATCAACCCCAAGAACAGAAGGTTGCGCATTCCCATGACCTCCGGCCCAGTGCGGGCACACTTCCGCCTATCGTACAAGATACCCCGCAGGCAGCGTAAAGGATTCGACAAAACATCGTGCGAAATGAGTGTCTGAAAGGAGCGCGTCGGCGTCCCAGATCTGGCCGGTGAAGCCGAAGATGTGGTCGACCGCGGCGTTGCTCTCGCTGAGGATGTTGCCGAAGGAGTCGTAGCGGATGTGATTGACGATCGAGGTCGTCCCGTTGGCGTTGCGCTTGGCGATGTCGCGGATGGTGCCGAGATGGTCGGTCAACGGGAAGAACAAACCGCCCTCACCCCCGCCCTCTCCCGGAGGGAGAGGGAGCTGCTCGTCGGCCAGGATCTGATCGACCTCGGGACCGTTTAGATAGCGATTTGTCAAAGAGCTGACGCCCGGGCCGTCGCCATCGAAATCGGTGAAGGCCAGCGCGATCTGGTCGCCATCATACGGAAACCATTCGTGCTTCTCAAATATCCCATCGCCGTTCGTGCTGATCTTCCGGACGAGCGCTACGGCGCGGTCGAATTCCACAACGAATGCAACTCATCATCGAGCTTCTTACTGAAGTGATAACGGCTCACGACGTCGCGTTCATCGTGATAATACAAACCTACGGTCGTCGTTGGAGTTGGCTTGCAAATCACACCGCACACTCTGCCTTGTTGGGACATACGGGGTAGAAGCTGCTCTCGCAAGTATTCGTCAAGTTCCTCACTTGTGAGATCGTCAAACAGCACACGTACGATGTCGTCTGAGTCCAAGGAGCCGCGCTCACCGATTGTAGTCTTGGTACCTGCATCGACGATGATCGCTGCGATGATTTGGTGCCGCTCCAAGAGGGCATCCAGCATAGTTGGAATCATGAAACACTCGCGTCCCACGTGATCGTAGGCATAGATGCGAGCAAAACCCGACAGGGCATGGTGGTCTAAAATGGGGATACTGATCTCCCTAGTGGGTCCACGTAATCGCCTTCGCCGATCTGTTGCCTTCTCGCAGCTTCGATCACAGGATGGGGAATGTGTTGACCGTCGATTTCCACCTCGTCGCTCTCGTCGCTTTGTCCGTCAACACACCCGCACGCGATGGCCTGCCCATCACAATTGAGAACTTGAATCTCATACGGGAATTCTTTGTTCCGACGATCCGTCTCGGCGAGGTGGGAAACAAAGAATCGTTCTTGGCGTGTTTTAGGTGTCATAAGCGGCCTGAGCGAACAGTCACAGAAAACGTGTAGTCTATCGAAAAATCTACACCGGTTGAGTAGAGTGACGCGGCCTAGGTAAATCATGGAGATGGACCATACTCATCGCCTGGCAGTCGAAGTCGATCTGTTCGTGGCGGGTCGTACGCCCCAGTCCTCCATCGCCAATACGCGGATTGCTCGTTGTTCCAAGCCCGAGCCCAATCAGGCCGCTCCTGGCGCCACGGGTTCGGGGCACGCCCAACCATTTGATGGAATCGCGTATGATCCGAGCGCCATACTTCGACCACACCGCCACGAGGATTGTCCAGTAGATGGTGAAGCACCACGTCATCTGTTCGCCCGGTTTGCGGATTAATGCGCACAGGGGTATAGCCCATGCGAGCTGCTTCCCGATTCGTGTGCCCCGCCGCAGGTGTCCCATGTGGCCGCACAAAGTTCCAGTCGATGTCGGAGCGCTGATTCACCTGCCGCTGCCACGGCACCGTAACGGACGTGTACGTGTTGGCAGGGGGCGGACAGTCATTCTGTCGTCGCACCGTTTCCGACGCTGCGTGCGCCGCCTGCCGAGCCCGACGGAGCGCGCGATCGCGTAATATCTCTTGGCTCCGCCTCGCAATCTCTTCGGGCGGTAGGTCGGGAAGAAAGTAGGGTACGGAGCCGTTCTCGACTCCGCTCCAAGTACTCGGCGGACGAGCGCCTGATGCACCCGGATTGCTAGCATGAGACTGGCCATTAGCGCTCCAGGGATCCGGGCGCTGTGACGGCGGCTGACGCCACGCGTTCGGTGGCCGGTAGCCTTGCGAGGAACTGCCACCTGCGGGCCACAGACCAGTCGGGTCGGTTAAGTTCGTCGGATTGTTTCCGACGTACACATAGAAGTTGGTGTAGCCGCCATCAAGGCCAATCGGATCTTCGCTGATGAAGCGGCCGATCACCGGGTCGTACCAGCGGCGGTTGAAGTCCCAGAGCAACGCGTCGGCGTCCCAGATTTGGCCGGTGAAGCCGAAGATGTGGTCGACCGCGGCGTTGCTCTCGCTCAGGATGTTGCCGAAGCTGTCGTAACGGATGTGGTTGACAATCGAGGTCGTGCCGTTCGCGTTGCGCTTGGCGATGTCGCGGATGGTGCCGAGATGGTCGGCCAGCGGTTCAAACAGGTCTTTGAACGAGCCGTTGGCGTTGAGTTGCTCGTCGAAGAAGACCTGATCGACCTCGGGACCGTTCAAGTAGCGATTTGTCAAAGAGCTCACGCCGGGGCCGTCGCCGTCCAAATCGGTGAAGGCCAACGCGATCTGGTCGCCATCATACGAAAACCACTCGTGCTTCTCAAATATCCCATCGCCACTGAGAATGTTTCAGCTGCAACTGGCGCGGGTGGTCAAATCCAAGGGATTCACTACCGGAAGGACCATCAAACAGGACGTTAACGCCGCAATTGGACTGTATTGGAGAATGACCCAAAACGGCTTGGAGGGCCGGTCCCAGGCCTCCCCGGTTTCCACGGGCGTGGCCCACTCTTCGCCCGCGCGTCTAAGCAGCCCAATCAGCCAGTCAATTTCGTCCGGCTCGTTGGCAAGTAGAGTCTCTGAGTGTGTTATGACAATGCAGTACCCTGAGGCGGTGTCCCAGGAAAGATCGGTAATACATTCTTCAAAGGCCGCTGAGTTGTGTCCGAAATAGTCCGGAAAATGAAGTTCCGCAGCGAACTCGGTCAGGACTCGTGTCACTGTCGGCATGTTTAACCCATTGAGTTGGTAAAGCTGCCAGGTCCGCACCTTACAAAAGGGATGTAGTGCCCGGAGAAGATCTTCGGATTCACTTGGCCACCGTGCAACATAGTCATCCCGTCTACTTAGAGTGGTCATCTAGAGTACCTCTTTGAATGACTGATAGTGGTCGTCTGTGTAGTATGCGCGGCCATCGCTACCAACCACGATCCGTTCTGGTCCCCTGTTTTGCCCGGGTTTCACCGGATGCACGTCAAATTCCTTGTACGTGATCGGCTTACCATCGGGGGTCATTTTTGGAAGCGACTGACCCCCGCCCCGTCCGTCATTTTGGAAGGCTTGCCCACCCTTATGGCCCTTCGGAGCGGCTCCCGTTTTCCGGATCGTTTCGAGCGTCGATTTGGCATGTTGTGGGAAGCCCGCGCCCGCTCCAGCAGCGGCAGCGGCGGACATTTGCGCGTGTCCTCCGGCAATCGCGCGAG
>JBGTDH010000606.1:0-6736 GCA_041748435.1 Pirellulales bacterium | reverse complement strand
GCGGGCTATCCCGCCGCAGAAGACGCCGTCCAAGCAGCTCAACGAGGCGCTGATCCAGGTCGCCTCGCGCGATCAGGCCACGCCGCAAACTCGGCTCGATGCGTTGGCCGCCGTGTCGGGAGGCCTGTCGCAAGTTTCGCCCGCGCAGTTTGAGTTCCTGCTGGCCTCGCTGGCGATCGAACATCCGCTGGTGATGCGTTCCGCCGCCGCCGATGCCTTGGCACAAGCCAAGCTCACTCCGGCACAACTCGAACGTCTGACGCAGGCCGTGAAGACCGCCGGACCCTTGGAGTTGGAGCGTCTGCTTGCGCCGTTTGAGAGATCGACCGACGAGGCGCTGGCCGTGAAGCTGCTCGCCGCGCTGCGAGAAGCCCCCGCGCTGCCGGCCTTGCGGATGGACGCCTTGCGGCATCGGTTGGCCAAGTACAGCCCGGCCGTGCTGAAGGGGGTCGACGAACTGCAAGCGTTAGTCGATGTCGACGCCGCCTCCCAACGTGCCCGCATCGAAGAGCTGCTCCCCGCCGTCTCCAGCGGCGACGTGCGGCGCGGCCAAGCGGTGTTCAATAACACCAAGGCGGCTTGCGTCGCGTGCCACAAGTTCGGCTATCTCGGCGGCGCCACGGGTCCCGACCTCACGCGCATCGGCAAGATTCGCAACGACCGCGACCTGCTGGAAGCCATTCTCTATCCCAGCCTGAGCTTTGTGCGCAGCTACGAGCCCGTGATTGTCGTCACCGTCGACGGCCGCGCCCTCAACGGCCTGGTGAGGAGCGAGACGGCGACCGAGATCATTCTGGCCACTGGCCCCAACCAGGAAGTGCGTCTGCGCCGCGACGAGATCGACGAGATGCAGAACAGCAAAGTCTCGATCATGCCCGCCGGCCTGGAGAAGCAACTCTCCGTGCAAGACCTGCTCGACCTGGCCGCGTTTCTGAAGAACGCGAAGTGATTCCAAGCGTCGCCATCCTGGAGGCATGCAGCGCTGGCAGGTAAAATGAAAAGCATCGTGAGTTCGCGATGTGCGGCCTTTGGGAGTCGAGAGATGAAGTCGCCGTTTCCGGGCATGGATCCCTTTCTTGAATCGCAAAAGTGGCGAGACTTTCATGCCTCTTTGATCTACGGCGTGCGCGAGTTCCTGACCTCACGCCTGACGCCGAGATACGTGGTCGATATCGAGGAAGCGATCTACCTGGACGAAGAGACGGGTAACGGGGAGCAGGTTCGGTATCCCGACGTATCTATTCGGGAGGGCGATTTGGGGGAACCGGCGCCGACGTACTCGGAGGTGTCGGCCGTCGCCGTAATGCCGGTAATTTATACGTTGCCGCGGCCCAAGCTGTACCGGCAGCGATACTTGGCGCTTCGCGAACGGGAATCGAAGCGCCTGATCACGATGATTGAAGTGCTTTCGCCAACCAATAAGTCCGAAGGTTTCCTGCAATACGAAGAGAAGCGCCAACAGGTTTTCTCGCGGCCGATCCACCTCGTGGAGTTGGACCTGCTGCGCGGCGGTCGCAGGCCTCCCACCGTGGAACCGCTTCAGCCCAACGATTACTACGCCTTTGTTTGCCGCCACGAACAGCGGCCCCAAGTGCAGGTCTACGCGTGGTCGCTGCGCCAACCCATGCCGCCGGTGGGCATTCCGCTCAAGGGGGCGTCCGAACAGATCGAGCTCGACGTGCAATCCGTCTTCGACACGCTGTACGACCGCGCGGGGTACGCGTATTCCCTGAACTACGACGCGCCTGTTGAGCCGGCCGTCAGCAAAAAGGACGCAGCCTGGATCCGGGAAGCGCTGTCGTCCTGGACGCCGAGAGCCCGTTGATCGGCGAGGGCTTCGCGTCTGAAAGTCTAAAAAGCTGTGACAAGTCACAGCACTCCAAACGTTAGCGGCGGATCACACCACTTTCTGTGTTTGCCCCGTGGCGGCGGCGGTGTAGCAGGCGAAGACGGTGCGGAGGACGTGCAGGCTCTCTTCGCCGGTGACGGGGGGCTCTTGCAGACCGGCGGCGGCGCGCACGGCGGCTTGCACCAACGGCGTGTAGCCGGTGGGCTGCGTCGGACCGTCGTAGGTTTGTACCTGCGGGTTCGACGCCTTCGTGCTGTACCAGGTGAAGGGGACCACGCCGCGCGGGTCCATCTGGATCCAGCCGTGCGAGCCCCAGAACTTCAAGTGCATGTGATAGCCCTTGTCGACGTAGTAGCCCGAGGTGAGCGTGCCGAACGTGCCGTTGTCGAACCGCAACGCCATGGCGGCGGAGTCTTCCACATCCAAGGGCACGCCGCCCACAACGCCGGTGAAGCCCGCGACCTCCACGATCTTGGCGCCGGTGAGGTGCATGGCCAGGTCCAGCCAATGGATGCCCAGCCAGGCGAGATGTCCCCCGCCGGCGCGATTCTTATGAGCCACCCATCGCTGGCGATACGCGGGCTGTGTGAGCCGCGTTTGATCGGCAATCAGGTGCAGCTCCATGCCGTAGAGCTGACCAAGGACGCCGGACTGCAGCAGCTTGCGGGCAGCCACCATCGGCGGACTGATGCGATTGGCCAAGGCCAGCATCAGGTGCAAGTGCTTGCTCTGCGCCTTCTTCACCAGCGGGGCAAAGTCTTCGGCGCGGAGACAGCCGGGCTTTTCGGCCAGCACGTGGCAGCCGGCATTCAAGGCCGCCTCGATGACGGGGGGCGTGTGAACCGCCTCCATGCTAATGAGTGCGAATGCCGGCTTCTCGGCACGCCACAGGGCATCCGGATCTCGATAGACGTGCTTGAGCTTCTCCCCCAGCGTCTTGCGAGCCATCGCTTCGGACGCGCCGCTGGGATCGGCCAGGACCACGCTGGCCGCCTCCGGCGTGGCGGCCAAGGCGGCAAAGTAGGCGTCCAGATGCGCTCCCCCGGCCTCGGTCAGTACGGCAACGTGGATGCTCATCGAGTGGTCTCTCCCAAGGGTGTGCGTCGATCCACTATAGACGGTAGCATCCTCGCAGCGTTTGACAACTTCCGGCGGCGGTCCCTACAATCCGCTGTCTTGCCACGCAGCCAAGGTTAATGGGCAAAGCCACCTATAAAGACGCCGGGGTCGATCTCGACCTGTATGCCGATAGCATGCAGCGCGTCCAGCAACTGCTGTCCCGCACGCACTCCCCGCGCGTGCTGCGGCTGGATGGCGGATTTGCAGGGCTGTTTCAGCTCGACTTCGCCAGCCCGCTGTTTGCCCGCCGCTACGAAGACCCGGTGCTGGTGTCTTGCACCGATGGCGTGGGCACCAAGCTGAAAGTGGCCACGCGGGCCGGCGTGCATCACACCGTGGGCATCGACCTGGTGGCCATGAGCGTGAACGATGCCCTCTGCTGTGGGGCCGAGCCGCTGTTCTTCCTCGATTACGTGGCCATGAGCCACGACGATCCGCCGTTGCTGGAGCAGATTGTGCAAGGCATCACGGCCGGCTGCATGCAAGCCGATTGTGCTCTGCTGGGGGGCGAGACGGCCATCATGTCCGATCTCTATGCCCGCGGCGATTACGATCTGGCCGGGTTTTGCGTGGGCGTGGTGGAGCGGAAGCGCGTGATCGATGGGAAGAGCATTGCGGCGGGCGACGTGCTGATCGGCATTCCCTCCAGCGGCCTGCACTCCAACGGTTACAGCCTGGTGCGGAAGATCGTATTCGAACTGGCCGGCCTCGAGGTCGATCAGCACATCGACGAACTCGGCCGCACTGTGCGCGATGCGCTGTTGGAGCCGACACGCATCTATGCGCGGCCGCTGCGGCAGATTCTGGGCCATTACAAAGTGAAGAGCGTCGTGCATGGAATCGCCCACATCACCGGGGGCGGCGTGCGCGATAATCTGGAGCGGATTCTACCGGCCGGCAGCCAGGCCATCGTGCGGCGCGAGAGTTGGCCGCTGCCCCCCGTCTTCCGCTGGCTGCAGCGCCTGGGCGAGGTGGAGCCCGCGGAGATGGAGCGCGTCTTCAACATGGGCCTGGGCCTGGTGCTGGTGGTCAGCCCCTTCTACGCCGAGAGCATTCGCTCGCAGCTCGCCGAGGGCGGCCTCGAAAGTTTCTCCATCGGCCGCATCATCGCCGGTCCACCCAGCGTCGAGTGGGAGCGCGACTAAGCGCGCTTGCGAAGCGGCCGGAGGCTTGCAGGGTGGCTAATGGGACTTGAACCCACGACCCCCAGATCCACAATCTGGTGCTCTAACCAACTGAGCTATAGCCACCGTCGATTCCGCCGATTGTAGCGGATTCGCAAGGTCGGATTCAAGGCGGTAATACGTCGATGTTACGTTCGAAGGTGCGATCGTTCGGGCGCGCGTGCCATCGGTGCTGTCTGCGCCGATCGCGCGGGCGGCGCAAACCTGGGGGCCGGTTGTGACGGGGGTGACGAACGACGCCCACGCGTGCCGAAGATAGGGATGCAGCGCAATAGGACAATTGCACGCGTGCTCCGACGGGCACGCGTGTCTGGGCATGGATTCGCCCCATCGGCTCGAGCCGCGGCATGGTGTCGCCGCTCGGTGCGTGGAACGAGGGCGAACTTTATGCTGGCTCGCAATCCGAAGTTGGATCTGTGTGCACTGGCCTTGTTGGCGCTGGTCGTCTTCTTGACGATGGCGCTGGCGACTTACGATCCGGCCGATCCGCCGAGCGGGCTGTTCTTTCCGGCCCGCGTCCAGATTGCCAATGCCTGCGGCGTGTGGGGCGCGTGGACCGCTCACTTGCTGCTCAGCGGCCTCGGCCTGGCCGCGTACTACGCGGTAATCTCGCTGGGCGTGCTCGACTTTCAACTCTTGATGCGCCGCCCTATTACGGCGCCGTCCCTTCGCACCGTGGGCTGGCTGCTCTCCCTGTGGGGACTGGCCACGCTCTCTGCCTTGGCGCTGTCCGGCTATTCGCCGGGTCCGGCCATCGGCGCGGGCGGCTATGTCGGCGCGGCTGGCCGTGGATGGCTGCATGCGCATTTCGCGCTGACGGGCGCCTACATCCTGGTGCTGAGCCTGATTCTGGGCGGGCTGCTGCTCTGCACCGATTACGTGCTGCTGCGCATGCTTGGCCTGGTGCTGGGAGTGCCGGCCAAGGGGGTGGCCCGCGTGTTGGCGCGATCGATGGTGCGGTGGCAGCCGGAAGGGCGTGAGGCGGGAAAACCGCTAAGCCGCAAGCGGCGAGGAAAGAGCGATCTGGACGGTCCGTTGGGGATCGGCGGAGAGACCGAAGATGAGGACAACGAGAAAGATGCAGAGGTGCGCGCGCCGGCGGTGAAGGTGAACAACAAGAAGACGAGCGAGGAGAAGGGGGCCGAGTTGGCTCCTGCGTCAACCGCCGTGGCTGCGGTCAAGGCAGGGGAGAAGGAAAAGGAAAAGGCTTCGGCGGCGGACTTCAAGGTCAAGAAACGCGGCGCCAATAAGAACGATCGCCAGCAGGTGATGGACGCGCTGGAGGCCGCCGTTCAGGGAGAGGAGCACGGCGAGTACGAGTTGCCTTCCATGGAGCTGCTCACCCCGAGCGAGACGTTCTGCTACGAAGAGCAGGAGAAGGAAGTTCGCCGCAAGGCCAAGGTGCTGGAGCAGACGTTCCTCAACTTCGGCTTCAAAGTGAAAGTGGTCGAGATTGAGACCGGCCCCGTCATCGCCCAATTCGAAGTGGAGCTGGAGGCCGGCCTGCGGCTCTCCAAGATCACCGGGCTGGCCGACGATCTGGCCATCGCCCTGCGCGTGCCCAGCGTGCGGATTGTGGCGCCCATCCCCGGCAAGAACACGGTGGGCATCGAGATTCCCAACGAAGAGCGGCAACTTGTGCGGTTGCGCGAGGTGATGGAGGAGGCCGGACCCAAGGCCCAGAAGATGCGCATCCCGATCTTCCTGGGCAGCGACGTGGCCGGCAACTCCATGATCTGCGATCTCACCACGCTGCCGCATTTGCTCATCGCCGGTCGCACGGGCACGGGCAAGAGCGTGTGTCTGAACACGATCATCATGTCGATGCTGATGACGCGCCGCCCGGACGAGGTGCGGATGCTGTTCATCGATCCCAAGATGGTCGAGCTGTCCCCTTACATGAAGCTGCCGCACCTGATGCACCCGGTGGTGACCGACATGAAGAAGGCGGAGGCCCTTCTGGCCTGGGCGGTGGAGAAGATGGAGGAGCGTTACGCCCTGCTGGCCCGCGCGGGCGTGCGGCACATCGGCGTTTACAACCAGTTGGGCGAAGAGGAGCTGATGGACCGCCTGCAGCCGGAGAACGACGAGCAGCGGAAAGAGATTCCCACGCACCTGCCGTACATCGTGATTGTGGCCGACGAGATGGCAGACCTGATGATGACCGCTGCCAAAGAAGTGGAGGCCCATATTATCCGCCTGGCACAGAAGAGCCGCGCGGTGGGCATTCACCTGGTGCTGGCCACGCAGAAGCCTTCGGTCGATGTCATCACGGGCCTGATCAAATCGAACCTGCCGGCACGCATCTCGTTCCAAGTGGCCAGCCGCGTCGACAGCCGCGTGGTGCTGGACGAAATGGGGGCAGATAAGCTGCTGGGCAACGGCGACCTGCTGTTCCTCTGGCCGGGCACCAGCACGCTGCTGCGCGGGCAAGGCGCGTACGTGAGCGACGACGAGATCAACAAGGTCGTGGAAGTCGCCAGCCAGACCGAGCAAGACTTCGTCAAAGAGCTCGTGCAGCTCAAAACGGCCGATCCCGCCGCCGAGACGGGCGGCAAGCTGCCGAACCGCGACGACATGTACG
>JBGTDH010000605.1:0-6196 GCA_041748435.1 Pirellulales bacterium | reverse complement strand
AATCTGCCTGGACGAAGGGGTCGAAGATGCTTTCCAGCTTGTCCGGCTCGATCCCCACTCCCGTATCGATGACGTCGACAATCATTTGCGGTGATTGGCCCCCTTGCAGGCGCACCGCCACTTGCACGCTGCCAATCTCCGTGAACTTAATGGCGTTGCCCACCAGGTTCATCAGAATTTGCCGCAGCCGGGCCGGATCGCTCCGGATGTGTTCAGGCACGTCGCTCTTCCAGAAGTATTCGAGGCTCAGGCCGCGTTCCTGGGCACGCACCCGCAGGATGGAAATCGTCTCGGCAATGATCTTATGGGGCGAGCAGGGGACGGCTTCGATGGCCATCTGGCCGGCCTCGATCTTGGACAGGTCCAGCACGTCGTCGATGAGCGTGAGCAGATGGCGGCCGCTGTCGTGAATGGTCTGCAGGTGATCGCGGCGCTCTTCGCGATCGCCGTCGAGTTCGCCGAGCAACACATCGGCGAAGCCCAGGATGCCGTTGAGAGGCGTGCGTATCTCGTGGCTCATGTTGGCCAGAAACGCGCTCTTGGAGTGGCTTGCCGATTCCGCTGCCTCCTTGGCCTTCCGCAGGGCATCCGCCGCCTGCTGGCGCTGGGTGATATCGCGAATAAAGGCGCAAAAGCTGATCGATTCTCCCACGCCGATCCGCGTAATGGCCAACTCCACGGGAATCTCCCGGCCGTCCCGGTGGAGCGCCGGCACTTCGATCCGCTGATTCAGGACACGGGTTTCTCCAGTCTCCAGGTGCCGCCGCAACCCTTGCCGATGCATCTCGCGAAACTTTTCAGGAACGATCGTTTCCGAAAGGGGTTTGCCCAGCACCTCGGACGCTGGCCAGCCGAAGGTTGCTTCCGCATGCGAGTTCCAGCCGGTAATCCGGCCGCTCACGTCCATGCTGATCACGGCATCCAGCGCTGTCTCGATGATGGCGTGCTTCGCCTGGTAGGCCTGCTCCAATTCCTCGCGCTGCTGTTGCACGTCCCGATTCATCTTCTCCAGGGCGGCCGTGCGGCGCGCACTGTTCCACATTTCCCGCACGCCGTGGCGGCAGGAAATGACCAGGAACACGTCCAGGTAGATGACCCAGGCTGCGTGCTCCAACCACCGCCAAGGGCTGGCTGTGGCGATTCCGAACACGGTTTCCGGCCAATAGACGCCCCGCACGAAATGGTCCACTGCCACGAAGACGGTGGCTGGCATCAGCACTTTCCAATCGCGATAGAAGGCCAGAAAGGCCAGCGAGCCGAACACGTGAAAATGCGTCTCAATCCGCCCGCCGCTAACGTGAATCAACAGCGACGAGAACATCATCTGCGCTAACGCAATCGCGTGCCGCGTGAGCGTGCGGCCAGGAAGTTGCCACGCCAGAAACACCGGCAAGCTGGCTAGCGCCCCTCCCAGCAAGACAGACATCCACACGTGCGGATGCGTCGAGCTCTCTGCGCCGCTCCATGTTCGCGGAGTCAAGAGGAGCGACACGACGACCGCGGCTGCCCATTGCAGCAGCATCAGCACCGCGAAGATCCGGTCGGTGCGCCGCGCGTTGTCAAGCCATTGACGGTCGAACAACTCGCGGGCGCGCGACGAGGGCGCGCTTTCCAACGGATCGCCGACAGGAAGTGTCATTGGTTGCATAAGCACCGCGTCTCCTCTCGTTGCCCGCGGCGGGAGAGCGCACATCCGAAGACGGGCGTGTGGCTCAACGTCGCACGGTTCGTTTGAATCCAGGATGCGACCGCGTCGCGGCCGGCGTTGTCTCCTTCGTGCCCGCGCGACCAGGTCAGTCCGCCTTGAAACAACACTCGGCCGTCAGCGGCGTAGAGCAGCGTTTCTCCCGAAGTCGTCGATCCAAAGCGGGCGGCTTCCACGCCGTCGGGATCGCTCGTCACGTTTGCGCCGGAGATTTCTTCGGCGGCCGAGTGCAGACGAGACTTGCTCGTGCGCGGCAGACTCTGAGGCCACACGACGACGAGATGCAAGGCGAAACGGTCGCGGCATTCGGTGGACAACCGGCTCAATTCCGCCAGGCTGGCACGGGAACAGGGGCAATGGGGATGCAAGAACATCACCAACGTGGGCCGCGTGGGATCGCGCGCCAAGCTGGATGATGCTGGCCATTGTTCCGTGGCGGCGGCGTGATCCGCGGGGGTCGACGCATAGACCAGCATCGCCCCCAGGCCGGCGAGGACGCCTGCACACCAGAAAGCGGTCAGGCCCCAGACCAGGCGAGACATTGACTTCTCCGATCTCAACACATGTCGCTATTCACCGCAGTTTCCCCGCAAAACGATAGGTCATTCCCGAGGTCGGAAAGAGGGTTCCTCCGCCTGGTTCGACGGTGACGGTTGTTCCGGGGTTCGTCCGCCTCTTGTTGGCTGCAATCGGCACCCTTAGAATCAAGCCCGGATCGTAATTGGGGCCGAATCACACACGTGGACCGCTATGGCACGGAAAGTCATTCTGGATGTCGATCCGGGAATCGATGACGCGGTGGCGCTGTGCCTGGCCCTGTTCGATCCGCGATTGGATGTGGTGGCTGTGACGGCCGTGGCCGGGAATGTTTCGGCGGAACAAGCCACCAGGAATGTCCAGACGATTATCGAGCAATTGGACCCGCCCCGCTGGCCACGCATCGGCGCGGCGGCCGAACCGGAGTCCAGTCCCGCGGTCGAAACTCGACGCATGCACGGAGCAGACGGCTTGGGCAACGCCCAGTTCCCGGTGGCCGAGCTGCATCACATGCACCCGTCGGACAAGGTGATGTTCGACGAGATCCGGGCCGCCCCGGAAGAAATCACGCTGATTGCGCTGGGCCCGCATACGAACCTGGCCCGCCTGCTGCAGCGGGATCCGGGCATTGTGTCGCAAATTGGCCAGTTGATCTTGATGGGAGGCGCCGTGACCGCCTCCGGCAACGCCACGCCTGCCGCCGAGTTCAATATCCATTTCGATCCTTTGGCGGCACAGACCGTGTTTCGGTCACGAACGACGAAGACGCTCATTCCGCTGGATGTGACGGATCAAGTGGTCTTTACGTTCGATATGCTGGACCAGCTTCCCTCGGAGCTGACCAAAGCCGGCAACCTCCTGCGGAAGATCTTGCCCTTCGCATTTCGGGCCCATCGACAGGAATTGGGCCTGGAGAGCATTTTCTTGCACGACGCCGTGGCGCTGGCGGCCGCCACTCATCCGGAGTTGTTTGTCACCGAGGAAATGGCTGGCGATGTCGAGACGCAGGGCGTGCTCACCACGGGCGCCACCGTCTTCGACCGCCGCCTCTGCCCCCAATGGCGGCCGAACATGGACGTCGCACGCGAAATCGACAGTGTGGCGGTGAAAGACTACGTCCTCCGCGGCCTGCTCTCGGCGGGACGGGACGGTTAATCTCGACGGCGCGTTTCGCAAAAGTCGCAGCAGAATGCAACGTCCGTCAAGATCCGTTGCAAGCCGAGATTATCGATCGCTCCACGACGCAAAGCATATCTCCGTAAAGATCTACGACCGAAACTAATCATCAATAGTCGACTCGCCACGCACGCTCGGCATATAACTTGCATAATATGCCAGGATGCAACTTTCAACAGCTTCGCGGAGCGCGCGGTCCATGATCGATAAGAGCCGTCTAGGGCCCTTTGTCTTGGAGCAGCGCCTGGGGCGGCAAACGAGCGGGAACGTCTACCACGCCGTCCACCTGGAACGTCGCCGCGCAATGGCCCTCCGCATTATGACCCAGTACATGGGTCACAGCGGCATGGGCATCCAGGAGTTTGCCCGCGAGGTGGCGTTTCTCAAGACGCTGGAGCATCCCCACGTGGTGCGGGTCTACGGCGGCGGCATCTTCGACGAGGAAGCTTACATCGCCATGGAGCTGATCCAAGGTGAATCGCTGGAGGAGATTCTCGCCACCAGCGGGCGCCTGCCGTGGCAAACGGTGGTCGAGTACGCCGCCCAAGCTTGCCAGGGTCTGGAATATGCCCATCAACGCGGGGCCATCCATCAGAATCTGTCTCCCGCCAAGCTGCTGCTCACGACCGACGGGCGGATCAAGATCACCGATTTTCGCGGGAACCGTCTCAATCAGTACGATCGCTGGGATGCCCAACCGCATCTGACGTCGGTCACGTACATGGCCCCCGAGCAGTTGCGCGGCGAGCAGAATGTGACACAGAAGGCCGATTTGTATGCACTCGGTTGCATCCTCTTTGAGATGCTGACAGGCCGCCCGCCGTTCGAGGCCTCCACCGCCCACGCAATGCGCGAGCAACACCTCCAGACGCCACCCCCGCGGCTCTCCACGCTGGTGTTCGACTGCCCCATTTGGCTGGACGTGCTGGTGGCGCAGATGCTGGAAAAAGATGCCAATAAGCGGCCGCACTATGCCTCTTCCGTGAGCGTGGCGTTGCAAGAAGTAAAGCAGCACGCGCAGCGGGGAATCGTGGGACACGCGATGTCTGCCCCCACGAGCGCTCTGCGGCCCCAGGCGCAAGATACCGCCATCAAACGCTTGCTGAGACGCAAGACTTCTTCCAAAAGGAAGGATCACTGGGTTCCCGTCTACGAGCGCGCTTGGTTTCTGGCCGGCTGCGCCGCGTTGGTGGTCGCGCTCTGCACCTGGGCCTTCTGGCCTGCCAGCGAGGAGCAGCTCTTCGCCGAAGCGGAAGTGCTGATGGCCAGCAACGAACGTACGCAGTGGCAGACGGCGCGAGACAAGTACCTGGTGCCGCTATTGGAGAAGTATCCCAATGGCTCCCATGCACCGCAGGCTCGGCAATACCTGGAGCGGATTGAGCTGAAGTCGGCTCAGACCCGCGTCGAGCTTAACCTGCGACTGGGGCGTCGCGGCAAGACCGCGGGTGAGCGACGTTACGCCGAGGCGTGGGCTCTAGAGCAAGATGGCGAGTTGCCCGAAGCATTGGCGGCCTATCAAGAGGCGATCGCAAAAGTCGACGCCCAGGGCGAAGACGCTTCTTTTGTCAAGCTGGCCCAACAACGGGTGGACGAACTCAAGCCGGCGGTGGCCCTGGCCACGGCCGCGGAACAGCAAAACGCCGCAATTTCACCGCGCGAGCCGGACCCTGCTCCCACTCTCCCGGGCGACATTCAGCCGGAAGACTCCTCGCCGCTTCACGCAACTCCTACAGCCGCATCACCGGGGTCTGCTCCTCCCCTCGACCGCGATCTGTAGGCCCAGTCGTCAAGATCGCCGAGCCTTGCCTTCACGGCTGCGTGCTACTATCGTGGATTGCGACGGATGCGGAGCAGGCTGGATGACCGCTGGCGAGGCGTAAGCTTCGCGGGAGGAAAGTCCGGGCTCCAAAGGACACGGTGGTGGGTAACGCCCACCGATCGCGAGATCAGGGAAAGTGCCACAGAAAACATACCGCCTGCAAGGCAGATAAGACGGACGGCCGATCGACGAAGCCTGAATTCGGATGCCTTATTCATCCTTCATCCTTCCTCCTTCATCCTTTCTGCCTTGCCGGTAAGGGTGAAAAGGTGCGGTAAGAGCGCACCGCGGCCCGGGTGACCGGGCTGGCAGGGTAAACCCCACCGGGAGCAAAGCAAACAGGAGGGAGCGCGGGCGGCGGCGAAAGCGGCCGTCCGCCGCGGGCTGGTTCGGTCCGCAATACTTCCGGGTACGCTGCTAGAGGCGTCGGGCAACCGGCGTCGTAGAGAAATGGTCATCGCTCGGCCGCGGCAACGCAGCCGAGAGACAAAACCCGGCTTACAGGCCCGCTCCGCATCCGTCGTTTGTTTGAGGAAAAGGAGTAGAGGAGGAGTAAAGGAGTAGAGGAGTGATCGGTCAACTACTCTTCTCCTTTCCTCCTCTGCTCCTTTCCTCCTCTCCCGTTTTCTCGTACAGGCCGCGATCGATGAGATCGCGAATCAGTCTGCCTCCCAGATCCGGACGGCGCCGGACTGATCCGCCGAAATCAGGCGGCGACCATCCGGGCTAATCGCCAGCGCGAGCACCGGCGAGTCATGCCCGTGCATGGTATGCACATCTTCTCCGGATTCGAGGTCCCAGATGCGCACGGTGCCGTCGTAGCTGGCGCTCGCCAAGCTTCCGTCGGCGGTGAACGCCAGCGCGGTGACGAAGCCCTGATGTCCCTTCAACTGAGCGATCTCGGCTTTCTTGGCGAGGTCCCAGACTTTGATGACGGCGTCGCTGCCCGCGCTCGC
>JBGTDH010000604.1:0-2439 GCA_041748435.1 Pirellulales bacterium | reverse complement strand
ATCGCGGTGCTTATCTTATCCCCGTGGTTGCCCAGCGGCAATTGCCGGCCGGGCCTGGTATAAAGCCGCGACCGCTGGTCGCGGTCTTTCAGCATCATGCTTCATACTCGACATGCAACAAAAACAGCCCTTGCGGCGGTGCGGTCATGCCGGCGAGACGCCGATCGCGGGCGGCGAGCACTTCGCCGGGCCACAGCAGCGGTTGCTTGCCGCCACCTACGCGCACCAGCGTGCCCACGATCGCGCGGACCATGTTGTACAAGAAACCGTTGGCCTCGATCTCCAACGTCACCAGATCGCAATCGGCCCCCGAGCCGCGCGCGACGCTCAATTCGTACACCGTGCGAATGGTCGATTCCCGCTCGGAGCCTTGCGACTGAAAACTGGCGAAGTCGTGCGTGCCCACCAAAGCCGTGCCGGCCGCGTGCATGGCTCGTTCATCCAGCCGATAGCCGTAATGCCAGACGTAGCGGCGCAGGAACACATCCGCCACGGGTCCGTCGTGGATTCGATAGCGATAACGCTTGCGCACGGCGCTGCAAATTGCATGGAAGTCGTCAGGCGCTTCCATTAACTCACGCACCACCAAATCTTCCGGCAGCACGGCATTGAGCGCCTTCATCAACTCCGCGGCACTCAGCCGCGTGCCGGTCTGAAAACTCACCACCTGGCCCAACGCATGCACGCCGGCATCGGTGCGGCCGCTCCCCGCCACGCGAATCTCTTCCTGCGTGATCTGGCGCAGCGCCGCCTCCAGCGCTCCCTGCACCGTCGGCCGATCCGGCTGAGACTGCCAACCGGAGTAGGCCGTGCCATCGTAGGCCAGGGTGAGCTTGAAAGTAGGAAAGGATGAAGGATGAAGGATGAAGGATGAACCAGCAGTAGGTTCGTCCTTCTTCACTTCTGCTTCATCCTTCACCCTTCCGCCTTCATCCTTTCCTACACCCCTGCCCTGCTCCGCGCCAGCAGCTCGGCAATTTGCACGGCATTCGTGGCGGCGCCCTTGCGCAAGTTGTCGCTCACGCACCAGAAGGCCAAGCCGTTGGGACTGGAAATGTCTTCGCGGATGCGGCCGATGAACACCTCGTCCCGGCCGTCGCACGTGTTGGGCATCGGATACTGCTTCTTCTCCAGGTCGTCCGTGACGAGGATGCCCGGAAACTCCTCGAACAATCGGCGGGCTTCCGCCACGCTCAGCTTCCGCTCGGTTTCCACCAGAATGCTCTCGCTGTGACAGTTGCTCACTGGAATGCGCACGCACGTGGCGCACACCTGGATCGATTCGTCCCCAAGAATCTTCCGCGTCTCGTACACCATCTTCATCTCTTCCGACGTGTAACCCTGCTGCTTATGCGAGCCGATCTGGGGAATGCAGTTGAACGCGATCGGGTGCGCAAACGTCTCGTTCTTATGTACCGTGCCCTCGATATGGGCGCGGGTCGAATTCGTCAGGTCGCGCGTGCCGGCCAGCCCCGCGCCGCTGGTGGCCTGATAGGTGCTCACCACCACGCGTTTCACACGCGCCGCATCGTGCAACGGCTTGAGCGCTACGACCATCTGCGTCGTGGAGCAATTCGGGCTGGCGATGATGCCCTGATGCTTGTCGATATCGTCCGGATTCACCTCGGGCACCACCAGCGGCACCTTGGGATCCATCCGCCAGTAGCCGCTCTCATCGACCACCACGCAGCCGCGCTCCACGGCCCACGGGGCAAAATCGCGAGCCACCTCATCCGGCGTGCTGCCGATTGCCAGCTCCACCCCCTCGAACGCTTCGGGGCACAACTCCTCGATCGTGTACGTCTTGCCCGCATACGTGATTTTCTTGCCGGCCGAACGACCCGAAGCCAGAAACTTAATTCGCCCAGCGGGAAAGTTCCGCTCCGCCAAGAGTTCCAGAATGATGGTCCCCACCGCGCCCGTAGCGCCCACCACCGCAATCGTATCGAACACCGACGAGTCTCCAGAATGCGTTCCAACAGCACCAAAACGGCCGATCGGTAAGTATAGGTCGACACGGTTCAGGTGTACAATGCCAGCAAGTCGCTGCCGGAACCATGGAGAGAGACTGCATGATGATTGACCTCCCCGCGGATCAGGTGGCGTTTATCGGTCGTCTCGTCGCATCGGGCCGATTCAGCTCAGCGAATGCCGTGATCCAGGAAAGCTTGAGATTGCTTGTCAGCCGCGAGCGACTCAAGAAACAGCTCCAGATGGGCATCGAACAGGCCGACCGAAATGAAGTGATTGACCACGACACCGTATTTGCCCAACTAAAGGCACCCGCGGGAGCGCTTCTTCATCCTTCATCCTTCCGCCGTCATCCTTTCGATTGACCCCCCTGCCCTGCCCTTCAATAATCGCTCTCGTGAAACTCATTCGGGATCTTGCTGCTTTGCCGGGTTCGCTGCGCGGCGGCGCGGTGGCGATCGGCAATTT
>JBGTDH010000603.1:0-3129 GCA_041748435.1 Pirellulales bacterium | reverse complement strand
GCTCAAAGTCGGCATCAAGAACAAGCGACTCACCGCGGGCTGGGACGACTCCTACCTCGAACAAGTGCTGTTCGGCAAATGACTTAACGTGCGATCGCCCTGGTTGCAGCGCCCGCAGGAGGAGCCAGGTGGAGACGAGGGCCAGCAGCGCGCCGAGGCTGTACATGCGGGCGGTGCGCGCGGCTTCGAGCTGCCGGGGATGGAAGGTGAGCAACGCGGCGGCGAGGAGCGCGCCGGCCCTCACCCCACCCTCTCCCGTAAGGGGAGAGGGAGAATTTGATCCTCCGTCCTGCATCTTGCATCCTGCATCCTGAATCCCGGCCCCTGAGCCCTCGATCTGCCGTCCCCGATCCCAGCGCAGCTTCGACCCTTCGATGACGACCAGGTACATCATCGGGACGCAGAGGACGCCGTAGAGGGCGGAGAGGGCGCGCATCGCGAAGACGGAATCGCCGAACAGCGCGGTCCAATATTTGAGCAGCAGGAAAGAGAGGGGCGCATGCACGTTGGCGGCGCAGTGGCGCACTACGTCGAGCGGCTCGTAACGGGAGACGCGCCAACTGGAGCCTTCGTCCCGCGAGAGGACGTTGGCGTCCAATCGATAGAGACGCAACGCGGCCGCGGTCAGGCACAAGGCCACCAGCAGCAGGCGATAACGCATGGTCGCCTCCCAGGACGGGCCGACCGGAATTACGAAGAAGTTAACGCAAAGGGCGCGAGAGGCGCAAAGTCGCAAGGCTCGGGCTTTTACTCCTTGCGACTCTGCGCCTCTTGCGTCTTTGCGTTTACTTTCACCCCTCTGCCCCTTCCTGTCCCCTGTCACCTGTCCCCTACTATCTGCCCGAGCCTACCGTTTTCCAGGAAGTGGTGTCAAATGTTTACGCCAGAATACGCAGCCCGTGCGCGTGCGATTGTACCGGCGCATCTCCGACGGAATTGCTGTCTTGCACCATGACGTGCGTCGGCGCGGGCAAGCGCGACCTAAGAGAAGTTAGCGGAATAGGTCTCGCGCAAACGTCGGCCAGTAAAGGAATCGTCATGAGCAAGCACGTTGGACAGTTGGTGGTGTGTGCCGTCGCACTGGGTATCGTAATGGGAGCGTCTCGCGCCGAAGCGCAAGGATTTGGCGGCGTCCAACGCGGCAATCATCGCAACGGTGGATTGTCTGGCGGCACGGGTGGCGGCGCCGGCAGTAGCGCTGCCGGACCCAGCGGAAGTGGCCGAAGCGGAAGTGGCGGATTTAACGTACAGATCGGTCCCGGCGGCGTGCAATTCGGAACTGGCACGCCCACGCCGGGCGCTGCGTCGCCCAATAATCCGCAACCCGGCTCGCCCGGCAATGGGTTCAACAACCCAAACGCGAATGGCTGGAACGGTAACAATGGCAACAACTGGAACGGCAACAACTGGAACAACAATCCCAACAATGGGAACTGGAATAACACATGGAACCGTCGGCCGGTGGTGGTCAACCCTGCCCCGGTGATTGGCGTGCCGCCGACGTTCGTGCCGAGTCTCCCCGCGCCGCCCGCCGAGCCGATCCTGCTGATCAATCCCGCCACGACGCAGACGAGCGTGCAGTATCGCGTGAATCAATACTCGTATGTCTTGGCGCCAGGCCAGACGCAGCAGCTCGACGGCACGACGGCCTGGACGATCGACTATCATCGCGGCGGCGAGTACGGGCGGCAGTCTTACGGCCTCACGCCGGGCAAGGCCTATCGCTTCGCTCCCGGACCTCGCGGCTGGGACCTGTTCGTCGTGCAACCGGCCGCTCCGCCGACAATCGGTCCCTAAGCTTGCGGCACGGACGGTATTCATCGCTCATCGCGCTGGACCCCGGTTGCAGGGAGCGGTAGAATCGAGGTAATGCCTGTCCGAGGGCAGCCCTCCCCCTTTGGTTCCCAGGGAACGAATCATGTCGAAGCTGCAAATTGTTTGTCTGGCGCTGGCGGTGGCCTGCGCTCCCGCCGTTCTGAATGCTGGTCAGATTTCGGGGGATTACCTGGAAATCCGAACCTGCGATGTTTACACCGGGCCTTGCTTTGCCAATGCGGAAGTTCAACTGACCGGCCATCACGCCTTGCTGGCCTGGAACATTGATCAAGGCCAGCACAACGGCGTCGACCTGGCCGGCCTGCGTGCCGTGCTCTCGATCGCCGCGAACGACACGCTCGGCTTCGGCGGCGGTCTGGTGGTGAACCCGGACCGCATCCGCTCGGTGGTGCTGGTCGATCAGAAGGCCACGGAAGCGCAACGCCAGGCATTAGTCGCCTTTGTGAAGCTTCGCGCCGGCCGCCTTGCCGGCGAGGTGGTGCGCGTGGATGCCCTGCCCATCGAGATGACTCTAGACCACGTGAGCATGGTGGCCCGTCTGAAGGCCGGCAGCGAGGTAGAGATTCTGACCCGGCAGTTGGGCCAAGGCGATTGCGTCTGCACCAACGAGTCGATCTTCTATCCGCCGCTGACAAAGGTCGATAACTCCGCTCCGGCTTACACGGTGGACGGCAAGTTTACGGGCCGTGGTCTGGGTGTCCGCTGGTCGACCCCCAAAGCCCGCAGCGCGTTTCTGGCCACATTCGATTATTAATCGCGGCCCACGCAACGCGAACCACGCTCGATTTGCATCGCCAAGCCCACGAAGGGTCGTTCCTTCGTGGGCTTGATTGTTTTGCTTCCCGACCACGGGGCAGCCTATAATTGAAGTCCTGCCACCATGTATCCGCCAAGGAGACATCTCTCGATGAACGTGCGTCTGATTTCCGCTCTCGTGGGCTTGTTGCTGTGGACCTCGATCGTTGCCGCGCAGGAATTTCGCGTCCAGAAACTCGAGGAAGCGCCTCCCTCGGATGCGGTCTCGCCCGAGATCGTGCAAGCATTGGAGCCGGCGGGACTGCGCGTGCTCAAGGGAGAGCGCACCGTAATTGATCTGTGGTTGTGCAAGCAATGGGCCGCGAAGCCCAGCTTTCAACCCTCGGCCAGCGTAATGTATCCGCTGGAGATCGGTTCGTTGATCGGTGTCGCTCGCTACAAGAACCGTGGCGGCGATTTCCGCAATCAAGAGATTCCTTCCGGAGTGTACACCATTCGCTACGGTCAGCAGCCCGAAGACGGCAACCACGTGGGCAC
>JBGTDH010000602.1:0-5268 GCA_041748435.1 Pirellulales bacterium | reverse complement strand
GAAGCAGGGGACAAGGCCGAGGCCTTGCGTCGCTTCTCGCACCTGGCTCGCACTTCTCCGCGAGACGCGCAGATCCAGGAGCAGTACGCCACGCTGCTGGTCGAAGCCGGCGACAAGCCGTCGCTCGAGACGGCCCTTGCCAAATGGCGCGAAGTGGAGCAGCGCTCGCAAGCCGGCACGCCGCGCTGGTTCCGCGCCAAGTATCACGTTGCCTTGGCCCACGAGCGCCTCGGCAACAAGCAACAAGCCGCCAAGATCATCACGCTCACGCAAGTGCTGCACCCCGACCTCGGCGGCCCCGACCTGAAGCCCCGCTTTCTGGAGCTGCTTGCCCGCTGCAAATGAGGCTCACACGGTGCCGCAGGAGCGCAGCGTCGCGATCTCGTTTGCGGCTGTGCCGAGCCATTCGGCGAGCACTTCCTCCGTGTGCTGGCCCAGGCAAGGGGGCGGTCGATGGTTTGCAGCCGCCGCGTCGGCTGGCGTGAGCTTCCACGGCGGACCGACCAGGCGGATCGAGCCGGCCGTGGGATGCGGCAGGTCCAGCAGCAGCCGGCGAGCCTGAACCTGCGGATCTTCGAAGACCTGATCGAGCGTGTTGACCGGACCGCACGGCACTTCGGCCTGCTCCAGCCTGGCCAACCATTCGTCGGCCCTGCGCCGCGTTAGCAATGCCTCGAGCTCGGGAATCAACGCATCGCGATTCCGCACGCGCAGCGGATTGGTGGCGTAGCGCGGATCGCCCGCGAGATCGGCACGCTCGACGGCTCGGCAGAAGCGCTGCCACTGATCGTCGTTGCCCACCGCCACGATGATGGTTCCCTCGCCCGTGGCAAATGCCTGATAGGGCACGATGTTGGCGTGTGCATTGCCCAAGCGCTCGGGCACGCGCCCCGTGGCCAGATAGTTGGCGCCCACGTTGGCCAGCCAGGCCACGGTCGAATCGAGCAGGCTGATATCGATGTACCGGCCTTGGCCGCTTGTGCCGCGCCCCACGAGCGCGGCCAGAATGGCATTCGAGGCGAACAGGCCGGCTGTGATATCGGAGATGGCCACGCCCACCTTCATCGGCGGTCCATCCGGCTCGCCCGTGATGCTCATGATGCCGGCGGCGCCCTGAATCAGGATGTCGTAGCCCGGCAGATCGCGATACGGTCCGTCTTGCCCGAACCCGGTGATGCTGCAATAGACGAGCCTCGGGTTTAGGGCCGACAAGGCGGCGTAGCCCAAGCCCCAGCCCTCGAGCGTGCCGGGCAGGAAATTTTCGATCAGCACATCGCTGGCCAGGGCCAGCTCCCGCGCGATGCGTTGGCCCTCCTCATGCCGCAGATTCAGCGTGATGCTGCGCTTGTTGCGATTGGTGCACAGAAAATACGCGCTCTGATCGCCTAAGAACGGCGGTCCCCACTGCCGCGTATCGTCCCCCACGCCGGGACGCTCGACCTTCACCACATCGGCGCCCAGGTCCCCCAGCAGCATGCCGCAGTACGGGCCGGCCAGCACGCGCGAAAGCTCCAAGACACGCAAGTTTGCCAGGGGTCGTGCCATCTCAGCGATTTCGCAACGGGGCGGGATTGGTGTCGGCCTGATGACGACGCAGAAACGCCACGGGATCTTCCCAGCCGTCCGTCGAGAGTGCGTAGCCGGAGATCGGAAAGTCGGGACGCTCCAGCGACCACAGCCAGCGCGCGGGCATCACGGCCAGATCGTCTTTCGCGACAATCTCCAACTCCTCGCCCCGATACTTCAGCTTTAGCGGCAACTGCAACTCGGGCGGGACGGTCACTTCGATTTGTTCCTCACCCAATTTGGAGAGCACGATGGCGCGAGACTGCCCATCGCGGCGCACGGTGAGCAGCTTGCAGCCGACTTCGGCCATGCGTCCCTGCCGGATGCCAAAGTGGACATGCGGGTTGTAGCCGCCGTTGATTCGCAGGTGCTTCCGCCCAATGTTCCCAATCATCTGGCCGGCCGCTACAAGGTCCCCCGCTTTGACGCGGCGGTCGGTCGCCAGATGTCCGTAAATCGAGGTGTAGTATTGCTCGTTGGCAAAACGGTGTTCGATCACGACGAGATTGCCCCATCGCATCGACTTCGCATCGCGCGGATCGGGTTCCTCGGCGAACCGCGGCCCCGTGCTGATCCGCACGACGCCGTGCGCCATCGCAAACACCGGCTCACCAGTCTGAAACCAACCCAGATCGGCGCCGGTGTGAATCAGATTCTGCTCGGCAACCTTCTCGATGATCGGCAGACCATAACCCCCATTAAGCTGTTGCCGGAAACGATGGCCGCGCACCATGCCCAAGGTCTCTTGCACTTCCACAAACGTGGAACGGACAGGCGGGCTGCACTGCGACGCCAGCGGATAGTTAAGCAGATACCGCTCGGGGAGATGCTCGTCAACCGATTCGGCCGTCCCTGCGAGACAGGCCGGCAAGCACAGGAGATACGCGTTTAGTGCAGACATTGCAAGAGGCAGCAGAGGGGGAGGAACAATCGCAACCTATCGTGATGCCACGCAGGCTGCAAGCGCGGCAACAATCGAATCGGAATCTGCTTGAGCGCGGCGCGGCGGAGCATTACGTTAATGGCGTCTCGTTCAATTAGCCACGCACGCCACGATCTTCACGCAGGAACAACCCATGATCCGCCCGATTCACACCCTGACCCTCGCGATTGCTAGCCTGCTCTTCTCCACCGCCGCGCTGGCAGAAACGAAGGTCACGATCTCCGGCACGCATCTGTGTTGTGGGCAATGCGTAACTGCCGTGGGCGATACGCTCAAGGACCTTTCGGGCGTGAAGGGGGAGTGCAATCAGAAGGAAAGGACCATCGTGCTCACGGCGGAAAGCACCGAGACCGCACAGAAGGCTGTTGATGCTCTGGCCGCGGCCGGGTTTTATGGCAAGCTCGACAATGAGGCCGTGAAGTTCAAGCCGATCGACGTGCCCAAGGGGAACGTGCAGCGTCTGCAAGTGGCCGGCGTGCATAATTGCTGCGGCCAGTGTGCGCGAATCATCAAGACGGCGATCGGCAAAGTCAAGGGCGTCTCTGCCGACACGGTGGGCGCCAAGAAAGAGGAGTTCGTCGTCGAAGGGGACTTCAGCGCCAGCGAGCTCGTCGAGGCGCTGCTGTCCGAAGGTTTTCACGTGCAGATCAAGAAGTAGCCGCGCTGCGTGACCCGTCCCACGATCCCACGCGAATCGATGCGCCATTTCTGCGTGGTGCTGGCCGTTGTCTGCTGCCTGGCGGCGAGCGAAGTCTCGGCCTTTGATCGGCTGCCGTTTCATCCCGATCTCACGACGATGGAACGCGTGCGCCTGGCCTTTCTGCAAGGCATTGCGGCAGCCTACGCGTTCACCCTGGGCGCGGTTCTGGGAAGCTTCTTGAACGTCGTTATCTACCGGCTTCCACGGGGCAAGAATATTGTGCGCCCCGCTTCGCGTTGCCCGGAATGCGCGACGCCGATCAAGCTGCGAGACAACATTCCCGTGCTGGGATGGCTGGCCCTGCGGGGCAAATGCCGCATCTGCGGCGGTCCCATTTCGCCCCGCTATCCGCTGGTGGAAGCCACGGTGGGCGGCATTCTGCTGGGCTTGTTCTGGATCGAAGCGCGGTTGGGAGGCATCAACTTGCCGCAATGGTCGCCCCTGCCGCTGGACGACATGATGCTCCTCTCCTGGCGGATGCCGTGGGGAAACCTGCTGCTGGCTGCGTATCACTCCTGGCTGCTCGTCGCGCTGCTGGTGATGCTGCTGATCCAAGCCGACGGCTTCCGCGTGCCGAGCGTTCTCGTCCGATTGTCTCTGGCGGTGGGCCTGCTGTTGCCGCTGGCCGGGCCATGGCTGCATCCCGTACCAGCGTTTGCGCCCGCACTGCCGTCCGAGATACGTCCTTGGTGGCATGGCCCCGTGGATGGCCTGGCCGGAATGATCGAGGGCGCCGTGCTCGGGTTGCTGCTCTCGATCCTCCTTCCGCGCGGAACCGACGCTCTCGCTCGCCGCGCCGATCTCATCGCCGCGCTGGCCATTATCGGAGCGTTCCTCGGCTGGCAGGCGGCGTTTTGCATCGCCGTGCTAAGCGCTGCCGGTCTGCTCGTCGTACGCGTGTTCTGCATGTTTCTACCCGCGGCGAATCGGGTGCCGCCCTTGTTGTGGCCCTCGCTCGTGACCTTGTTCTACATGCCGTTCTGGAAACAGGCCGCCGCGTGGACCGCTTCGCTGCTCCCCTTCACGGGACGATGACGTAAGCTTTGCGCAGGGTGCGAAAGTCTCGCCACGGCGGCGGGCCGTCACCATCGTCACAGTGCGCGCATTCAATCCCATGCATAAGCTCCCGATTGGCATTCTCACGCTGCTGGCGTCGTGCTTGCCCGTGTCAGGCCTCGCTGGCGAGAACTACGCCTTCCTCGTGGCCGTGGGCGAGTACGATCGCACGCAGCTCAATCCTCTGGATTTCACGCAGCGCGATGTCTTGGATTTTTCCCAGGCCCTGGAAGCGGCCGGGTACGCCAAAGAGAATCTAGTGCTGCTGCACGATCGGCAGGAGCGGCGCTATGTGCCCGAGGGGGCCAAGATTCGCCGCGAGTTGGAGCTGCTGCTGGATGGTTTGCGGGCCGATGATTCTTTGATCGTGGCCTTCTCCGGACACGGTGTGTGCTTCGGCGACGATGCGGCCAGTTACTTCTGTCCGATCGACGCGCGGCTCGACGATCGCGGCACGCTCATCAAATTGGAGGACGTATATGCCAAGGTGGCCCGCTGCCCGGCCCGGAAGCGGTTGCTGCTGATCGACGCTTGCCGCAACGACCCGCAAAGCACGCTGGCCCGCAGCCGCCGCGTGGTGGAGCTGGAGAGCCTGTCTCGCCCCGAGCGCGAGGTGCTGCCGCAGGGCATTGTGGCCCTGTTCAGTTGTGCCGCGGGCCAGCAGAGCTACGAACACCCGCGATTGAGCCACGGCGTATTCTTCCATCACGTACTGGAGGCCTTTGGCGGCGCGGCCGACGATGGCGATGGCGAGCTGACGCTGGACGAGCTCGTCGCCTATGCCCGCAAGCGGACGCAAGACTTTGCCCGCCGCGAGCTGGCGGTAAGTCAGACGCCGTACTTGAAGGGGGAGTTCAGCGGCTCGTGGACGATGCGGACACTCAAGACACATCCCACGCCGACACCGCCGACCCTTCCCCTCGTCGCGGCACTAGCGCCGGAACGGGATAAAGCGGCCCTTGAGGCGGCAGCCGTGGCGAGCGAAGCAAATCTCAAAGAAGCT
>JBGTDH010000601.1:0-4623 GCA_041748435.1 Pirellulales bacterium | reverse complement strand
GGCCAAAGGGCTGATCTACACGCTCAAACAGGGCGAAGCCACGCGCGAGATTCTGGCGGGCACAGGCAGTGAGGGAGGCTTGTATCAGCTCGATCTCGATGGTCGCGGCGAAAGGCAACTGTTCCGGCTCGATCCCGAATTGATTCTGTCGCTCGCGCAAGGGAAGAAGGGGCAAGCGTTCGTTGGCACGGGAAACCCCGGTCGGCTGTATCAGCTTTCGGGACAGAATCAGGCTGCCGGCACGCTCACGAGTGTGCCGCTGGATGCCAAGCTGAATGCCCGCTTTGGTTCCCTTGTTTGGCGCGGCGAGAATCCGCCGGGAACGCAAGTTACCCTCTCGGTGCGCAGCGGCAACACGCAGATGCCGGGAGACACCTGGAGCGCGTGGTCGGCCGAGCAGAGCGATCCCGCCAAGGCCGCGGCCGATTGTCCCGCGGCACGATTCCTGCAATATCGCATCACGCTGAAGACCGCCAATCCGCGCGTCACGCCGGTGGTGCGTAGCGTGGCGGTGCGATATCAGACTGCCAACCAGGCGCCGCAGATCACCAAGCTCACGGTGCCGCACGTGGAGGAAGGAGACGGCAAGAAGCTGGTCGACAAACTCAAGTTGGCTTGGACGGCCACCGACCCCAATCAAGACGAGTTGACCTACAAGCTCTCTTTCCGCAAGGATGGCTGGAAGAGCTGGGTCACGCTGCGGGACGATGTCACGGCCACCGATTTCGAGTGGGATGCCACCAGTGTGCCGGAGGGCATTTATCGCTTGCAGCTCGAAGCCAGCGACCGCCGCAGCAACGCGGTTGCGGAGTCGCTCACGGCCACGCTGGTGAGCGAGCCGTTTGCCGTCGATCGCGCCGCGCCGCGCGTGGATGCCAAATTGGCGGAGATGCAAGGCAAGTCCGTCCGTCTGGAAGTGCGGGCCAGCGACGGCATTGGCCCGCTGGTGACGGCGGCCTATTCGCTCAACAGCGAGAAATGGCAGAACATCTTTCCCGCCGATGGCCTGTTCGATTCCGCCAAGGAAGAGTTCCGCGTCGATCTGACGGCGCTGCCGCCGGGGATGCATGTGCTGGTGGTGCGCGTGACCGACGCCAGCGGACAGATCGGGTCGGACGACGTGGTGTTCGAGATCAAGTGAAGTGAAGGATCACCGCCGATGACGGTCGCGGAAGCACTGAGCGCAGCTCTTAAGCATCATCAGTCCGGAAACCTGCGGCAGGCGGAAGCCATCTACCGCCAGATACTGACGGTGGAGCCGAACAATGCCCAAGCCCTGCATTTGCTGGGCGTAACGGCGTTGCAGATGGGGCAGCCCGCCGCGGCCGTCGAGCAGATACAACGGGCTTGCCAGATCGATCCCTACAACGCCACGTTTCATGGCAATCTCGGATCGGCGTATGGAACGCTGGGCCGTTACGATCTGGCCGTGGAAAGCCTGCGCGCGGCATTGCGTTGCGATCCGAACTTTGCCGATGCGCATAATAATCTGGGGGCCGCGCTTTCCAAGCTCGGCAAGCACGAAGAAGCGGCCACTTCCATTCGGCGAGCGATCAAGCTGCGGCCGAATCAGGTGAGCTCGCTCGTCAATCTCGGCAACGTGCTGCAGGAGCAAGGCAAGCTGGAAGATGCGGTTAACAGTTACCGGCAAGCGTTGCGGCTGGAGCCCGATCATGTCGATGCCCGCTACAACCTGGGATTGGCAGTGAGCAAGCGCGGCGATTACGCGCTGGCCGAGGAGAACTACCGGCATGCCTTGCGCGTAAATCCGCGCAACTTCGATGCACTGAACAATCTCGGCAACGCGTTGCGGGAGCAGGGGAAGTTTTCGGAATCGTTAGCCAGCTACGAGCAGGCCCTGGCCATTAAGCCCGACCTCGCACAGGCCCGCAAGAATCGCGGCATGGCCTGGCTGCGGAGGGGCGATTGGCAGCACGGCTGGGACGAGTACGAATGGCGTTGGCGGTGCGACGATTCTCCGCCGCACGGCTTCAAGCAGCCGCTATGGGACGGGTCGGCGTTCGAAGGACGCACGCTGCTCTTGCACACGGAACAGGGCCTGGGCGATGCGATTCAGTTCCTGCGCTATGTTCCGCTGGTGAAAGCGCGCGGCGGCACGGTGTTGTTACAGTGCCAGCCCGCGCTGATGAAGCTGTTCGAGCGGGCGGCGGGAGTCGATCATCTCCTTCCGCGCGGAGAGTCGTTGCCGCCCTACGATCTCTATGCGCCTTTGCTGAGCTTACCGCAAATGCTGCGTGTGCATGACCCCGCGCATGCCGGCAACGTGCCCTATCTGTTCGCCGATCCGCAGCGCGTTGAGCAGTGGCGCGAGGAGCTGGGCGCTATTCCCGGCCGCAAGATCGGCATCAACTGGCAAGGAAATCCGCAGCATCCCAAAGACAAGCAGCGTTCGTTGCCGCTGTCGTACTTTCAGCGGCTGGCGGAAGTTCCCGCAGTGCGGCTGCTCAGTCTGCAGAAGAACGTCGGCAGCGATCAACTCCGGGATTTCTCAGAAAAACATCCGGACCAGGTACACGATCTGGGCGCTCGCCTGGACGAAACCGGCGGAGCGTTCCTGGATACGGCGGCTGTGCTGATGAGCCTGGAAGTGCTGATTACTTCCGATACGGCCGTAGCCCACCTGGCGGGCGCGCTGGGCGTGCCGGTGTGGGTGGTGTTGCCCTTCTCGCCCGACTGGCGGTGGATGCTCGAACGGGAAGACAGTCCCTGGTATCCTACGATGCGGTTGTTTCGCCAAAGCGCACCCGGTGATTGGGCCGGCGTCATGGAGCAGATCGCGCAACAGCTCAACCGCCAACCTGCCACGCCTTGACACGGAGGAAATACGGTGCCTGCACAGACAGTTCTGGTCGAGATCGCGCCGGGAGAACTGATCGACAAGATCACGATTCTCGAGATCAAGGCCGTTCAGATTCGCGATCCGGCCAAGCTCGTTAACGTGCAAACCGAGTTGGAGATTCTGACCACGGCGCGCGATCAGGCGATTCCCTCCACGGCCGAATTGGACGAGCTGTCCAAGCTGCTCAAAGAAGTGAATCAAGCGCTGTGGGACATCGAGGACGACATCCGGCTGTGCGAAAAAGCCAAAGACTTTGGGCCGAAGTTCGTGGATCTCGCCCGCAGCGTCTACTTTCAGAACGATCGGCGGGCTTCCGTCAAGCGGAGCATCAACGAGCTGCTCGGCTCTCGCATCGTGGAAGAGAAGGCCTATCAGCCCTACGCGTGATGTTGTGATGTAGGGTGGGTCGAGTCATCGAGACCCACGCTGCTCGCTCATTGGTGGGTCTCGCGGACTCGACCCACCCTACCTCTACAGGATTGTCTTCTCCGCTTCGTTTTGCAGCTCGCGGAAGCTGTCCAGGCTCTTGCGCAGCTCGCCTTCGATGCGGCGGAACTCGGTTGTTTCGCAGGTGAACTTCACTTCGTAGTTGCGCTTCTGGCCTTGGAACCGCCGTTCCAGAATGCTCAGGGCAAAGGGACCACGCTGCGTGTGAATCACGGTCTCCAGCGCCACTCCGGCGCCTTGCGGCACGAGCTTGCACTCCACTTCTGCCTGGGGGTCCTCCGTCTTGATCGCCCCGGGGTACGACTCTTTGAGCTGTGCCAACTCCAACGGCCGCGGGGGGCTGGCGAGCACCAGCAGATTATCGGTGAACACTTCGTGACGGGCGCCGCTTGCCATCAGCAGCACTTTATCGTGCGGAGCAAAACCAGGCTGCCAACCCGGCGGCAGTTGCAGGGCGAAGCGGAAATCCCGCTGCAGCCAGAACCCGCCGGGGAGCCGCTGCAGGCCCGTCTCGGGCACCGAGAACTGTGCGCCCTCAAGCATCTCCTCGAAATCGGCCCGATAGGCGTCCCAATGCGCTTCATCGGAGGTCAGATTGAACGTGTAAAGTGTGTCATTGCTGATTATGCGAGCCCGCAGATCGAACCATGTGCCGGTGTCTTCCACATGCTCCCAAACCGTAATCAGCCGCGACCCGATCCGCTCCGCCTTCTCCTGGCCAAAGCGCTTGGCGTCAAGCGGAACGATGCGGTTCTCGATCAGCTTCCAGCGCGGCGCGTCGCGCTTCTGCTCCGCCTCGTGATTGGCCTGATGCCGCTTGCGAAACTCTTCCAAGCTGGCCGGCGCTATGCCCAGCTCGCACGACACCAAGCCCGCGGGCGAGCCTTCGTCCTGCGGGATGCGCAGGACGAACGCCTTGTCGTTGGTCCCCCAGTCGATGAGCGTCCACGCCGGAGGCACTCGCACTTTGATGCCATAGCGCGGCACTTCGACGGCGCGCAACCCGTCCTGCGCCACCCCGACTTGCGCGCCGATGCAGAGCACGAGGAGCAACACGCGGCTGGCCATGTGATCGTGTTTCCAGAGAGCACAAGCTACAAGCGAGACAAACGACCCCCCGATCATACCAAAGCCGGTCGTGGAACGTGGAAAAACAGCCATTTGCCCATAAACCGGATTGACTGCCGGCGGGTCACGCGTCAGTCTGTAACTCTGCGAACACTTCCACCGTCCGCCGCGCGAGGTTCCAGGCATGGAGTTGGGCTGCCTGATTGTCTACTGCACGCTGTTGATTCAGCAATCGCCGCGGAGCCTTG
>JBGTDH010000600.1:0-5032 GCA_041748435.1 Pirellulales bacterium | reverse complement strand
TTAAAGCCCGATTGACTGTGTCGAAGAGCTTTCCTGGCCTCCATGCATAATTCGCATACCACGTACTGCCGCAAACCTCCAGGAGGCGTTGTACAGGTTGCATCCTCTGTGTCGACGTTAGCGCCAGTGGAACAATCATGCTGAGGCAGCCGCGCGGACGCAAAAGGGTCACGGCGCGTTCGATGCACATTGCATGAATCGCGCGACTCTCGAAGCACCGATATCCGGTTGGCTGGTAATCAACCTCACGTAGCTCCAAATAGGGCGGGTTCCCGATGATGGCGTCAAATCCGCCCGCATTCATTATCCCGTTGAACTCGGTCAACCAGTGAAAGGGCCGGTGCGATTTTTTCCATTCCGCATAAACGTCTTGCTTCGTTTTCTTCTCGGCATCAATGCGATAATCGGCCGCGAGATAGCGGTCGAGATGATCGCTCAGTTCGCGTTGCTGTTTACGAAGCCCGTCCTTCACAATGGCAATATTGGCTGACCGCTCCGGATCGTGGGCGGCTTCGATTTGCTGGCGGCAGAAGAGGGCATAGCTCGCGCCAAAGGCTTTGGCCTGCACGGCCAGCTTCTCCACGTCGGTGAGCGGGAAACCCGGATAGCGGCTGCGGTGGCTTTCGCGCACGGCTTCGATCGACGTGTAGCCCACCAGCGTGTTGCCGGCGCGGATGTTGAAGTCGATGTCGGGCAAGGGCTCGATCTGCTCGGGCCGCTCCAGCTGCGCGACGAGCTTCAAGAACAGCCGCAGCTTGCAGATCTCGACCGCCTCCTCCATGATGTCCACGCCGTAGAGATTCCCCAGGATGATGCTCTTGAGAATGAAATAGCGGCGGCTGGCGTGCGGGGTGGCCTGCCCTAGGATGTGCCGGAATTCGCCGTAGCGCTTCGTCTCGGACTTCTTTCCCAGGCGCGCCAGCTCGTCCAAAAATGTCTCCATCCGCTCCAGGCAGGCGTCATATAGCGGTTCCAGGATGTTGAGCGCGGCAAACAGGAACGCCCCCGACCCACACGTCGGATCGAGAATGCTGATGCCCGCGTGCGGCTGCTCGTGCGATTTCTCCGGCACCCGGCCGGCGATGGTGTGGTAAACAGCCAGCAGTAGTTCCGTTCCCTCGCAGTTCTCGATCACGTCCTGGGCGAACTGCCGCAGATCGAGATTGAGAGTGACCAGGTCGTTGACTTCATGAACATCGCCGGCGGCCAGTTTCCGGCGCAGCTCCAGGCAGCGCGTGCGGCGGGCCACATGCTCGCGCCACGTTTCCGTGGGGAGGGCGTAAAACGCGTCCGCCGCCCGGTTCCAGCCCCCGCGCTGGGAGACGTCGTCCACGCCCGCGGCGATCTCGGCGGGAAGCGGGATGATCTGGCCTTGCTCATCGACCACGCCTTGGCGAACGGCGGAGTAGATGTAACGGTCGGGGTTGTCCCGCAACAATCCCCAGAGGGGTCCTTCCGGACGGAAGGCAATCTCGCACTTCCGCCGGGCGGCATCGAGCAGGAAGGGAATGATGGTGCTCTTGGAGATGTACTCGGTGATGTCTTCCTTGGTGTAGTAGGCGCCCATCTGCTTCTGGTTGATGTACTTCTCGAAGATGTATCCCAGCACGTCGGGGTTGATCTCGTCGTCGCGCCGCAGCGGACGCTCATCGAGGTGCCAATGGTAGGCGTCGAAGAAATCGAACAGTTTTTCGAAGCCCTTGTCGGGGATGACAATCTCCTCGTAATCCCGTTCGAGCTGATGCACATCGAACAGGCCGCCATTGAGGTAGGGCACGTGGCCCAGCAGGGCGTCCAGCTCCGGATGGCGGGTCTGCGAGCCCAGGCCCTCGTGAAACAGCCGCAGCAGGAAATGCTTGTAGAACGAGAGGAACTTATCCTGGCCCCGCATCAGTCGCATCTGCGTGAGGCGGTTGCGCAGGTAGTTCTTATCGCCATCCAGGAAGCCTTTCTTCTGGATGAAGTAGACGAACATCAGCCGGTTGAGCATGAGCGAGGCGTACCACTCGCGGTCGGCCACGCTCTGAATGCCCTTGATGAAGCTCAGGAAGGCTTGGTGCTCCGCCTTGAAGCGATCGTAGAAGCGGCGCGTGATCCGATCGACATCCAGCGTGCCGCGGACACGCCCGGTGACGACGGGCAACGTGAGCTCCTCCTCCTCGGCGAGCGTGAATTGCAGGCCTTCCAGCTTCTGGATCAACGCCTCGCCGGATTGCGAGGGATGAAACTGATGCTCGCGGCAGGCCGCGGGGCGGCCCGCCTCGCGCTTGACCCATTGCCAGACTTGGGCGCCGGCCTCAGCGGTGAAGATCAGCAGATGCTCGTGAATCTGGCGGGTAACCTGGCGTTCGATCTTGCGGCGTAGGGCATAGTCGGGAAGCTGACTGCTGGCCACGTGCTGATAAACCGCCATGCCCCGTTTCTCGGCGATGGCCGAGAAGTCGAACGTCTGGCCGTCGACCGTGACGGTCAGGGTTCCGGCGTGCCGGTCCCACCCCAGGTCTTCGATGAACAGGCGTTGGAAATCCCGCTCCTTGAGATGCTGGCGAACACGATTACGGTCCAACGGCATGGGTCAGCTGCCCTCCCCTGTTTTGAGTCCCAAGGAGCAGATGATGCGCGGCGCTTGGGTTTCTTCTGCCTCATGAATGATGCACAGGCGGCCTTCGTCGCGCATTTCGATCACCCGCTCGGCCAGGTCTTCGTCGCGGATGCCGCTGCGGAGCTGACGGTTGAGCGTGTCGATGGCGACTTGCCGCAGCGGGTAGGTGTAAATCTCCTCGATGGCCCGATGAAGCTTGTCTACGGGCAAAAGAGGATAGTCTTTTTTCAAGGTCTCGGCGAAACGCTTGAGTCGTTCGTACGCGCGGAAGCGAGCACCGGAGGGGCGCCCCAGCCCTCCGCCGATGGTCTTCTCCTCGCGGGCGATTGTTTCGACCCCCTGGCGGACGAGTTCGTGGTGCCGCTCGTGTCGCGGCAGAGTCGGGGTCTCTGGGACGCACTCGGCGGCCTTGAGAATGGCGAACTGCGACTCGGTCACGGCGCGCCCCTGCTGATCGACCCAGGCCAAGGCGTCGTTGCCCTCGGACGTTTTCACGTAGACCAGCACTCCCTCGGGCTGCCCGGGCGCGGATGTGTGGGGCTTGGTCGAGTACACCACGCTGGGGAGTCCCGGAATCGTCCTGTGCAGAGTTGGATCCTCATCGACGGCGTTCTTCCAGATTTGATACGCCAGCGATCCCAGATCCACTTCCGTATCGGCCTCTCCATCTAGAATGCCCGCGTTTTCCGTGAACAGGTCGCGAATGGATTGATCGTTGTGATCGTCTTCAAAAAAGGCTTCGTCCGTGCCGACGATCTCGGCGTTCTCCTGCAGCCGTTGCCGCACGCGGGAGCGAAGATTGATGATGCGCTCCACGCCATCCGCCGGAAGGAACGAATAGCAACGGATCGTGTCGGCTTGCTGCCCGATGCGATCCACGCGGCCGGCCCTCTGGATTAGCCGGATGATGGCCCACGGGAGATCGTAATTGACCACGATGGCCGCATCCTGCAAGTTCTGACCTTCGCTGAGAACATCCGTCGCGATGAGCACGCGCAACTCGCTGTCAGCGGGCACGTCACCCTGTTTCTTGTTGCTGACGGGACTGAACTGCCAAGCGAGCTTGGTGGGATTCTCCGAATCGCCGGTGGCCGCGCCAACGCGGTCGACGTGTTTCTCTCGCAACTCGTGCGCCAAGTAGTCCACTGTGTCCGCGAATTGGCTGAAAACGAGCACTTTCTCCTGGCGATGCTTTTTCGACAGCAGAGCCAGGAGCGCCGCGAGCTTTTCATCGCGCGCTGGATCCCAAGGCCCACACTTGTCGAGCACCTCCCTAAGAATTTTGTTGTCGCTGCGCAGATCGTGGGAGAGTTGCTCCCGGAAGTGCCGGGCCGCCAGCCACCGGAAACGTCGTTCGTATTCGGCGCTGTACAACTCGTAGACGGTCGCGGCGCGGGCCTGAAAGTCGTCAACGCTCCCATGAGCCGGCCGAAGCAGCGTCTGATCGTCCTTGTCGTCGTCATCGTTATCTAGCAACGGATCACGGTCCGCGTCGGTGAACCGGGCATCGAGCAGTGCGGCGTCCTGCGTGCCAATGGGCAAGGGGAAATCGTTCTCCAAGGCATGGAGGTACACATAGTTCCGCAGAACGTGCCGCTCCACCGACAGGACGAAGGCTTGCCCGCTGCTTTCCAAGCGCTTGAACAGGTTGGTGCGGCAGAATCCTTTGAGGCGCGGTCCCGCGCGCGACAGGTCTGCGATGATCCTTCCCTCTTGCGCGGTGGGTGGCTCGCGCGGGTTCTCCAGCACGTAATTGCCCAGCCCGTAGCGCGGGAGGTTCAGGCGGTTGATTGAATTCACAATCGGCGCCGAGTACAAGAGCGCGTACTGGTCGCGCGGGTCATCTTCATCGATCTTGAACGTGACCGTTTGAGGCACGCGATCGGGAAAGTACGAGCGTGTGCCATCGGCAAACAGGAGGTACTTGCGCTCGTTGGTCGGTCCCTTAGGCAGAGCATAGTTCTCTTTGATGAAGCTCCGCGTGCGCCGAACGAGATACAGCCGCATCAATTCGCGCCAGTCGTCCGGAAACTCGCTTTTTTCGAAGGCTGCCAACGAACGAAGGGGACACTGGTGCTGGCGAATGAACTCGGTTTCGCCGATCTGCCGCAGCTTTTGCTCCGGTCGGATGCCGAGATCGAGATCCTCGGGAATGAAGAGGCGGAGCTGCCCGCCCAAGTCCAGGTACGTTTTGTTGTAAGGCGTGGCGGTGAGCAAGATGACCTTGCTGTCATTCTCTTTGATGTATTCTTGAATGGCCCGGTAGCGTTTTCCCTCTCGATTGCGAAGGTTGTGGCTCTCGTCGACCAACACGAGCCGATAACGACGCAGCTTGGGGAGTTCCTTGCTGGCCCGGCTGAGGGAAACAACCTTCCCGCGCAGGCGATAGTTGGAGCGGTAGTCTTCCCACATGGGCACCAGGTTCTTTGG
>JBGTDH010000599.1:0-1502 GCA_041748435.1 Pirellulales bacterium | reverse complement strand
GGCTTGGGGGGCCGCCCCTTCGCAATGCTTAAATTTCGCAGCATGTATCTGGATGCGGAGAGCGACACCGGGCCGGTGTGGGCCTCGCGCGGAGACCGGCGTTGCACGCCGCTGGGCCGCTTCATGCGGCGTTGGAACCTGGACGAACTGCCGCAACTGTTCAACGTGCTGGCCGGCGATATGAGCCTGGTGGGCCCGCGGCCCGAGCGGGGCGTATTCGTCGAGAAGTTCCGCCGGCAGTTGCCCAGCTATTGCCAGCGGCATCAGGTGAAAAGCGGCATCACCGGCTGGGCGCAGGTGAATGGCTGGCGCGGCAACACTTCGCTGCGCCGCCGCCTGGAATGCGACCTGTACTACATTTCCAACTGGTCGCTCGCGCTCGATCTGAAGATTCTGTGGATGACGCTGTACCGCGGCTTCCGCCATCGGAACGCGTACTAAAGGCACAACGCTCCAGGTTGTGCCATCTGCCACCGGGCGTGGTAGACTGGATACTGACTTCGGAGCGATCGCCATGCCTGTGCATGATTGGACCCGCGTTTCGGCGGGCACATTCCATCATTTCCATACGAGTTGGATCACGGAGATCAGCAAGGAGCTGAATCGCGGCATTCTCTCGCCTCCGTACTACGCACTGGCGGAGCAAACGGCCGGCGAAACCATTCCCGATGTGTTGACTTTGCACGCCGCAACGCCCGAAGAGGAGTCCGATGCCGGCGGGGTGGGCACCGCGGTGGCTGTCGCGCCGCCGAGGGTCAGCGTGACGGCCGTTGAGGACGATGCCGACGCCTATGCGACGCGTCGGCACACGCTAGTGATTCGTCACGGCTCGGGAGACCGGATCGTGGCTCTGTTAGAGATTCTCTCACCCGGAAACAAGCGGCAGCAGGAGAAACTCGAGCGGTTCCTCGACAAAGCAGTCTCGGCGCTCTACGCCGGCTATCACTTGTTAGTGATCGATTTGCTCCCGCCGGGGCGCTGGGACCCGGAAGGCATTCACGGGGTGATCTGGAGCGAATTCGACAGCGCGCATGCCTACGTCGCCCCCACGGACCGACCGTTAACGCTCGTCGCCTACACGGCCGGCGAGCGGCGTAAAGCCTACGCCGAGCCGATCGCCGTAGGCATGCCTTTGCCCGACATGCCGCTGTTCCTTACCGCGGAGCGCTATGTCAATGTTCCGCTGGAGCGGTCTTATCTGGAAGCGTATGCCAGTGTGCCGCAGCGATGGCGACGGGTAATCGAAGGAGAGTAGCGCGGAGCAGTGCCGCTAAGCCGCAAGCGAAGATGCTGTTAACCGGCGGGGGAAGGCGAGTTGGCCGGCGTGGTGACGAGCTCCATGATCCAGTGGTTCATGTCGGCCAGCATGTCGGGCGTGATGACGTGGCCGCAGGGATAATGCCGCAACGTGATGTGCATGCCTGCCGAGTGCAGCAGCCGCAAGTCTTCGCAGACGCGCTCGGCCGGGTAGTGCTGGCTGGTGGCGCCGCTGGCGATGAACA
>JBGTDH010000598.1:0-2024 GCA_041748435.1 Pirellulales bacterium | reverse complement strand
GGCATGACGCTCGTCGTGCCGCATGTTACCATAGTCGCCGGCTGAGGTGACAGATTCTCCAACCTACGGTGAAGATCATGCGATCGTGCTGCGCTGCCATGGCGTTTGTCCTGTGGACTTCGATCCTTGGCGCGGAGCCGCCGGATATCGAGATCGATACGCCCACGGCGCCGCCCACGTGGGCGCTGCTCCAACGCGAGCTGTTGCGGGCCAACTCGGCTGCTTGCGAAGCCTTCTACCATCGCTACTTCGATGAACGCGGCTATCTGCTGTGCGTCGAACGCTGGGGCGGCAACGATGGACCGGACGACGCGATCGAGAACCTGCTGCACTGGCCCCTCCTTCACGCCCTCGGCGGGTCCGACCGCGTGCTCGAGTTGTACAAGCGGGCCTGGGAGGGGCATCTGCGGCAATACACGCTGGCCAAGACGACCGAGGTGCCCTTCGCGCGCGACGGCATGTACTACAAAGAGTTTCCCGTCATGTTCGATTGGCTGCACAACAGCGAGGGGCTGACGGTCTTCAATCTGCAAGGTCTCTCCGATCCTTACGATCGGGCCTTCGGCCAGCGGGCACGCCGCTTTGCCGGGTTCTACATGAACGAAGATCCGGCCGCTCCCAATTACGATCCCAAGCACAAGATCATCCGCAGCATGATCAACGGCAGCCGCGGACCGATGCTGCGCAAGGCCACGGCGCTGGATTGGGCGGGTGATTTCATCGAAGTCGAGGGGCGCTTCGAGCCGCGGCACGGAGAGCACAACTACGAGCAATTCCTGGTCCACTTCAAAGACTACAACGACGTAGCGGGCGACCATCCGCAAAATCTCTCGGCCACCGGCTTGGCGGTAAATGCCTACATGCTCAGCCACGAGCGGAAGTATCGCGATTGGCTGCTGGAATATGTCGATGCCTGGCGCGAGCGGATGGCGGCCAACGGCGGCATCATTCCCTCCAATATCGGACTGGATGGCAAGATAGGCGGAGAGACCGGCGGCCGCTGGTACGGCGGCGTTTACGGTTGGGGCTTCACGATGCTGATGCCTCCCAACGCCACGCCCACGCATCGCAACAATGTGCATCTGGCCTTCGACGGATTCATGAACGCCTACTTGCTCACGGGCGACGACAAGTATCTCGACCCCTGGCGGAAGCAGATGCATAAGGTCAACGCCAATGTGCGCGCCATCAATGGCAAGCCGCACTACCCGCACATGTACGGTGCGGAGGGCTGGTATCACTTCACGGCGGAGCCGTACAGCCACGGCGCGTTGGAGCTATGGTATCTTTCGCAGCGCGACGAGGATCGCTCGGCTGTGCGATCCAACGCCTGGCTCGATTATCTGGAAGGCCGCCGTCCGGCGTTTGTGGAAGAAGCCTTGCGGCGAGACCTGGCAGACGTGCGGCGGATGGTGGAAGGCTTCCGTCGTGATTCCAGCACGCCCGATACGCGGCTGGCCGATGACTCCATGCGTTTCAACCCTTGCAGCGTGCAATCGCTGGTGGAGTTGTCGATGGGAGGGCTGATCGGCGGCAAGAACCGGCTGGTGCATCATTCGCGGTTGCGCTACTTCGATGCCGATCTTCGCCGCGCCGGCTTGCCGGAAGGAGTGGCCGCGCTCCTCGAGCAGATGACCGCCGACAGCGTCACGCTGTCGCTGGTGAACGTCGATCAAGTGGAACCGCACACCGTCGTCATTCAAGGCGGCAGCTATGGCGAGCACCAGATCATGGAAGCCAGAATCGCCGATCGCACGCTGCCGCTGGACGACACGCAGCTCACGCTCCGCCTGGCCGCCGGCGCGGGCACGAAGCTGCACCTGACCATGCGCCGGCACGCAAATCAGCCCACCTGGAGTTTTCCGTGGGATCGTCCGTGATTATGATGTGTACTCAATGTCCTAACGCGGGCTGCGCCCGCAAAGCTAACCGCGGATGGCGCGGATGAAATCGGATTGCGCGGATGGAACAGAAGTTTTATGAAATTGCTCTTATCCGCGTCATCCGCTCGAATCCGCGCCATC
>JBGTDH010000597.1:0-7236 GCA_041748435.1 Pirellulales bacterium | reverse complement strand
CAGTAGTTTCAGCGCTTCGGCTTCCGGCAGAACGTCGAGGCGAACAATATCGGCCGGTGTGGGAACGAGTTCGTCGGCCAAGTGGCTCAGGCGAGTGGTCACGAGCATAGCACAGTTTCTGCCGCCGACCGCAAACGGCGCGACGTGGTTCGCCTCCCACGCGTCGTCAATGATGAGCAGCATCCGTCGGCACCGCAGCAAGCTGGCCACCCGATTGCTTGCCTCACCTATGCTCGCCGCCAACGCTATGTCTTTGTCATGCAGGGCCCGTCCCCACGCGATCAGCTCCGCCAGTATGCTCGGCGCCTGTCCCAGCGATGTCCAAAGCACGCCGTCCGGGAAGGCAGCCGTTACTTCCGGCCGATGCGCGAGCGCCCGCGCCATCGTCGTCTTCCCGACACCGGGCCAACCGCGCACCGTCGTCAAAACCTGTGTGGGCGACTCTTTCTCGGCGACTGCAGCGTGAATCAACCGCCGACAGAGCTGCGCCAATGCCGTCTCGCGCCCGACCAGGAGAGATGGAAGCGAAGGAGCGTTGCCCAGTCGATGCAGGGATTGTGGAATCGCCTCCGATTCCCCCTGGACTTCGTCGTCAATCGTTTCGATCAAGTCGCGGATCTGGACGTGCTCGCCTAGCGCCTGGGCAACCTCCGCGAGCGTCCGCGGATAGACTGGCCGGCCTGCTTCAATGTTTTCGATCGTCTTCTTCGAGCATCCGGCCCGGCCCGCAAGCTCCTCTTGCGACCATCCGCGCTCGATACGAAGCCGTTTCACTTCCGCGCCCTTCGGCGAAACCGTTCCCTCGCGCATTTTACGATCAACCTGCGATCAGCGTTAGGTGAGCCTGCTTACGGCCAAGCTGACAATGCATGTGCCATTCAATGAATGGTAACGCCACCATCAGGTCAGCGCCCAGAAGATCGCCACCAGCAGCCTGCTTTTTGCGGAGAAACGCAAATGAACCGAGACAGAGACAACCAAGGCAACGAAGCGACCGACGTATACGCCGCATTGATGCGGTATCAGACGACGGACGACTGGGACTTTCGGCCGCTTGTCACGGAGTTGCATCGCTGGGTCGAGATCATGGTCTTAGAGTTTAAACTCAAAATCCCGGCGCTCTCTCTGGCCATCGATTGGCTGCCAGCGCGCACGCTCGGCCACTACCGCTGCCAGAATGGATTCGGCCTGCGAAACGAAATCGCAATCAACCAGCGGCACTTGGACAACCGCGAGCAATGGGAGATTCTGGGCACGCTGCTTCATGAGCTCCTCCACAGCTGGCAGCAGAGTCATGGCCGGCCGGGTCAACACAACTACCATAATGTTCAATTCCGGCGCAAGGCAGCGGACTATGGCCTGATCGTCGACAGCCAAGGCCACACCCAGTACCAACCAGACAGCCCATTCTTTGCCGTTCTCGACAAGTACGGCGTCGCGTTCCCACCGACGACGACGCCCGCTCCGAAACCTCGTGGGCATTCGAAGCTCAAGTTGTGGACGTGCTCTTGCCCGATTCGGGTCCGTGTTGCCGTCGCCGACTTTCGGGCAATGTGCCTGCGCTGCAACTCGATGTTCGAGTTGAGAGACGATAATCCGCCGCGCGATAAAACGATCAGAGGCACGCGGTGAATCACCGCCGCGCCATCAAGAGAAGGGAGCTTTCGATTTAATGCTCACCAGTATCGTTTTCAGCTGCCGCATCGCCGATCGTAAGTATCTCATCGAGGCCGATGACACCGACGTACCTCTGACCAATGCAGAACTGACGGCTTTCGCCGATCTGCTTTTGGCCAAGCTAAAGCGCGAACCTGGACTCACCCGCTTGCCCTCGGTCGTTGGCGATATAAGGGCACGTCATACGCTCGTTCACAGACTGCGCAACGAATTCAACAGCGCGTTCGGTGGGAATATAGGGCCGCAGCTCATCGTGCATGCAGCCAAAAGCGAGTATTACCTGGCTGTCCCACGCGAAGCGATCGTCATCGATCCGTCGATCGAGGCTTTGGCCCCTACTCACCTCTCCGCCCGGATCGTCAATGATCTTCTTGAGTATGGCGGATCGGATGATCCAGATGATAACGGTCCCTAAGCCCAGACGGACTTGGTCAAGCCTATAAGCAGCACGCCAGTGCTTTGTAAGCATCTCCGGCGGAAACTGCGGGTGTTCTCACGTCACCCCTTCTCCAAAAGGAGTTACTCATGGCTGACCCTGGTTCCGACGCTAATCCCCAGTCCAATCGGCTCGATCAAGGCGGGCTGGTGTACCTGGAGCCGCTTGCCCGCGACCACGTAACGGAGCTTAGGGCCGCCGGAGAGGACGCCGCCGTCTGGCAGTTTCTGCTTATCGCCGGCACGTACAAACGCGATGGAATGCAGGGCGTCGTAGAGGAGCTGCTTGAGCGCACACGGGAAGGTTCTGAATGGCCATTTGCCATCATCCATCGCCATGATGCCACGCCGATCGGCATCATTCGCCTGATCGATCTGCACGAGCACGCCGCAGAGGTGGCAACATGGGTCAGCCCTACCCACTGGGGCACCGGTGTCAACGCCGAAGCCAAGTACCTGCTCCTTCGATATGCGTTCGAGCGTCGGACGCTCAAACGAATTGAGTTCAAGATCGACGTCAACAACGTGCGCTCGATTCGAGCCATTGAGAAGCTGGGCGCTAGGAAGCACCACGAGCTGCCCGGGCACGTCACGTTGCACGATGGAAGAAGACGAACGTCTGCGGTCTACCGCATTCTCAATGAAGAATGGCCATCCGTTAGAGAGCGACTGCTGGAGCGCAGGCCCACTCGGGCACATGGAAGTGATGAGCACGACGTGCCAGGAAGCCGTGAGTGAATTGTAAGAGGGTGGGCCGAATACTAAATGAGCGTCATGCAGGGAACAACACATACGACCAACAAGGAGTCTGCATTGATCACTATTCACATGTTTAAGCCGGATGCCCAATGTGAGTACTCCGGGAAAACCGGCGAGGCGGTGGAGATTTCCACGCAGGACGGATCGATCGACCATGCCGTGATCTGCATGGCCGAGCTGACCAAACTGCTGCGCTTCCGCCATCGGCAACAGGACAAGAAAAACGGCAAAGCGTCTTCCGGCGCCGCGACGGGCCGGACTCCAGCGTAGTGTCGCATCCCCTTTTTTCAGAAAGGAACCTTCCATGATCTGCAACTTTCTCGTCGACGGCGTCGACCGCTATTCGATCGACATCCGCACCACCGGCAGCCACTACACGCTGCACGCCCTTTCCTATCCGCCCAATAATCAGGGCGGCGGCGTGAGCAACCATCACCTCTATTCCTCCGGCCAGATTTGCGTGAGCAGCGGGCGCGAGCCCCAGACGGTGGACCGCGCCAAGGCCACCGCGATGCATTGGTGCGAGGGCTGGAGTCAGTATGTCCGCACCGGCGTTTTCCCCAACGGGCCCAAGCAGGTGAACGTCCGGAGCTAGCCTGCGGTTCGTCCGGCCGTTCCCGGCTTCTCGGTGCGGACGAGCCTGTATATCCAGAGGCCGACGAACTTAGGAGTTCCACCATGTTGAAAGTGTTTTTCGGCGTGGAAGAGCTGCCCACGGGCACTCTTCACTGACGCCGGATTAAATCCGGCCGCCGGGGAGACCACTTGCAGACGTGGCTCCTCGGCGGTTTTCCGCCGCAACACACCGGGGAGGTTCGACAATGAATCACGAGAGACCGATTTACGAATACGACGACCAAATCAGGAACGCCGTCGAGCACCTGAACGCGGTACAACGAAAGAATAATCCGATCGATCAGCACGCTTCGCGGGCGTGGCAACCGATCGACGAGCCGTCGATCGACGAGGATGAACCGCTACCGCTGTGGGTCATGAAGATCACGCAGCCGGCGCTGCGCCAGATGATGGAGTATCTGCTGAGCCGCGAGCCCGAGACGGCCGGCCTGCTGCTGGGCCCGGCTGATGACGACCTCTTGATTACCCACTTCATGGCCGATCGCACAGGCCGTGGCACATCGGGCAGCTTCGAGTTGGGCACGGACGAGTTGAACGATGTCCTTAAACGCATGAAGCCGGCGGGCATCAACTGCAAGGGCATCAGCCACAGCCATCCCGCTGGCATACCGTCTCCGTCGCACGGCGACTTGATTTACCTGCGCCGCGTCTTCGGCCTGCCGAAGAATGCCGACGCCGCCCAATTCTACATGCCGATCGTCTCTGGTGGACGGCTGTATTCCTATGTCTATGCTCACGGCCGCGTCTGGCGTGCTGAGCTTGTGCTCGTTTAGGACATCACCCCAATCCCCATGGAGATCATCATGGACCTCTCACGAATCGCCGGCGTCATCGATGTGGAAACAACCGCCGCCGCTTGCGTCAGCATCTTCGGCGCAGGCGCCAGCGCGGGCTTGGTCGGCAATTTCGCGCGTTGCGGCGTAAGACGTTTCAAGCTCTTCGAGTTCGACCTCGTGAGCCCGGCCAATATTCCACGCCAGCACCACGATGCGACCGACATCGGCCGACCGAAGGGGCAGGCTTTGGCCGATGCGATCCATCGCATCAATCCCAACGCGCTGGTCGAGGTGATCGAAGGAAACTATATGGAACTTCCCGACGCCGTCCTGGCCGCCCACGTGACCGAGTCCGACTTACTGGTCTTTGCCACCGATCGCTTTGCGGCCCAGGCGCGGGGCAATGAGCTGGCACTGAAGTTCGGCGTGCCGAGCTTGTGGGTGGGTCTCTACGCGGGCGGCGCCGCTGGCGAGATTGTCTTCTGGCGTCCAGGCATCGATGCCTGTTTCCGCTGCTTGTGTGCTAGTCGGTACAAGGCGCAAGAAACCGCCGAGAAGGAGCTGCGTTCGCTCGATCCGGCCAGTGACGGCTGCACGATCTTCGACGTGGCGATGCTCGACGCTATCGCCGGCAAGGTGGGAATCGGGCTCCTCACCCAGGGCAGCGACAATCGCTTCGGCCGCCTGATCGACGGTTTGGGCGCCCGCAATTTCATTCAAGTGCAGCTCGATTCCGCGTGGGACTTCGGCGGCACCAACCCGATTCGCAAATATCTCGGCGTGGACGACGACTGCCCGGCGTTTTTCGCGTGGAACACGATCGTGCGGGCCGACCCGGACGGCGGCACCTTGTACTGCCCGGATTGCGAGAGGTTCCGCGGCCATTCTTTCGTGAAGTTCCACGGCGTGTCGACGCGCATTCGAGACTGCCAGACTGGCTGCGACGCTAACCGCTAAAGGAGACGCGTCATGTGGGAAGTGTTGATGCTCGGCGGGCTGGCGGCCGGCGGCTACAAGCTGGCCACGGCGGTCAAGGGCATGAGAGAGCGAGCCAAAGCCCAGCGTACCGCTCGACAAACACGGGAGCACGCGGCGGACACGGAGCGCTGGCGACGAGCGCAAGCGGATGCCGCAAAACGGCAGGCCGCCCGCGAAATGCAGGTCGCAATTCACCAACTCGCCCAGTCCCCGGACTTCCGCCGGGCGGCATCCTTCGCCGCTCACGCGGCTCAGGCCGGTGTCCCCGCTGGGTTTCGACAACGGCAGTTCCGTCGCCTGCGGCCACTACTGGTCGAGCACATGGCGCGTCGGCTCCAGGCGGGTGCCAGCCTGGAAACCGCCGCCAACGGATTGCGGGAATTGATCAGCGGCTTGGGCGTGGCCGATTACGAGGCCGATTACATCGCCACCGACGCCCAGGGCCGGCGGCGAACGACAACGCAGGCGGAGCCGAGCTACCGCAATCGATTGCAGCACGTCCACGCCGAACATACCCAGCGACTTGAAGCGATCCGCAACACGGCCGATTTAGATGCTGAGCTGCGCGAGCAGTTGCTTGAAGCCGAGCAAGAACGGTTTCGCCGCGAGTTACTGGAAGAACCCGACGAACGGAATTGAACGATGAAGAAGAACACGAAGAGACCGACGGTCCGCAATCGTCAACTGATCGACCTCTTCAACGAGAGTGCCGCAGGGATCGCGATTAGCGGCGACTCGGGCACCGGCAAGTCTAACACCATGAGCGTCATTTGGGATGCGCTCGTGCGACAGGGCATCGGAGTCACCCTTCTCGACCCCCACGGTGACCTAGCGCAGGATTGCGAGCACGCATGCTCGGCGCTGCCGCGCCGATTGCGGGATCACTGCCAAGTGATTCGGCCGAGCGACCTCTCGCAAATGGTCTCCCTCAATCCGATCTACGTTCCCCACACCGGCGGCGACTGGCTCCGCTGGCGGGCACGGATCGCCGCCAAGGTCAGCCAGGTCGCGCGGATTCTGCTGTATGCCTGGGGCGAGCATGATTTCAACAGCAAGCCGGTGCTCTTCAAGTGGCTCACGCGCGTGCTGACTACGATGGCCACCGCCAATCTGACATTGCCGGACGCGCGGCACTTCTTTGAGGTTGATGGCGACGTGTACCAGGCCCTGGCCAACGCAGCGCCCGACGCGCTGGCCCGCATGGAGATGAATGAACTGGCGGAGATGCGCCCGCGCGAGCGTGAGGATCTGATTGCCTCCACGAAAAACCGCTTGCTGGGCTTCCTGGAAAACCCGGTCGTCGAAATGGTCCTGGGCCGGCCGCGATGCTGGCTCGACGTGGGCTCCATGATCCGCGAGCGGCACGTCACCATCATCAGCCTGGAGCGGGCCGGCGTGCTGCGCGACGAAGATGTCGAGATCTTCGCGAACCTTTGGCTGAGCGAGCTGCTATACGCGGCCTATAACCTGCCGCGCAACGAGCGCACGCCGCACGTGGTCTTTCTCGATGAGTTACCCGTCTTCGCCTCATCGTTCGAGGTACTCACCCGCGCCCTGGCCCAGGTCCGCAAGTTCCAAATCCGCGTCGTGGCAGCCTTCCAGGGCAGTCAGCTCTTTCCCGAGAGGACCGAGGATCGGCTGCTCAACGCCCTGATCAGTCAGTGCCGCACGACGATCGTCTTCCGCCACAAGAACCCAGTGGACGCCAAGTTTTTTGGCGAGCTGGTGACGCTGCCCACGCTCGATCCGCTGGCCGAGAAGCACCGGCTGACGCAGTTGCAGCAGTACCAGGACGGCCATGACACGGTGCTGCTCACCGACGAAGCGGACAACTGGAGTGACGCCCAGCAGTCCGGTGGCTCGCAGAGCGACGCCCAGAGCGACACCGCCACCGATACAACGACCGACAGCCGCTCTTCCGGCACAAGCGATACCGTGACACGCCACGAGCAGGTGTTGTCCGAAGCCGTCAGCC